>JBGSII010000024.1:0-5294 GCA_041742555.1 Ilumatobacteraceae bacterium | reverse complement strand
CACGTTCGAGGACCTCAAGGCCGGCAACTACGTCGTGCACCACCAGCACGGTGTGGGCCAGTACGAGGGCATGGTCAAGCGGGCGATCGGCGGCGTCGAGCGCGACTACCTGCTGATCTCGTACAAGGGCGGCGACAAGCTCTATGTGCCGTCCGATCAGATCGACACGCTGCGCCAGTACGTCGGCGGCGAGGCACCGAAGCTCCACCGCCTCGGCGGCTCCGACTTCGCAAAGACCAAGAGCAAGGTCCGCTCGGCGGTACGCGAGATCGCCCAGGAACTCGTCGTGCTCTATCAGAAGCGCGTCAACGCCGAGGGTCATGCGTTCGCCCAGGACACACCCTGGCAGCACGAGATGGAAGAGGCCTTTCCGTACGTCGAGACGCCCGACCAGCGCACGGCGATCGAAGCCATCAAGGGCGACATGGAACTTGCCCACCCGATGGACCGGCTGCTGTGCGGCGACGTCGGTTTCGGCAAGACCGAGGTCGCCATCCGCGCTGCGTTCAAGGCGATACAGGACGGCAAGCAGGTCGCCGTCCTCGCGCCGACGACGCTGCTGGCAACACAGCACGGCAACACGTTCGCCGACCGGTTCGCCGGCTTCCCGATCCGGGTCGAGACGCTGTCGCGGTTCCTCACGGCCGGCCAGGCGAAGAAGGTGATCGAGGGCGTCAAGACCGGGGAGGTCGACTGCATCATCGGCACCCATCGCCTGCTCGCCAACGACGTGACGTTCAAGGACCTCGGCCTCTTGATCGTCGACGAGGAACAGCGTTTCGGCGTCCAGCACAAAGAGACGATGAAAAAGATGAAGACGAACGTCGACGTCCTCACGCTCTCCGCCACGCCGATTCCGCGGACCCTGGAGATGTCGCTCGTCGGCATCCGCGACCTGTCGCTCCTGCAGACGCCACCCGCCGACCGCCAGCCGATCCTCACCTACGTCGGCGAGTACGACGAACGCGTCGCGATCGAGGCGATCCGCCGAGAGCTGCTCCGCGAAGGCCAGGTGTTCTGGGTGCACAACCGGGTGCAGTCGATCGAGACCGCAGCGGCTCGTCTCCGTCAGCTCGTCCCCGAGGCCCGCATCGCCATCGCCCATGGCCAGATGGACGAAGGGACGCTGGAGACGGTCGTGCAGGACTTCTGGGACGGCCAGTACGACGTGTTGGTCTGCACCACGATCATCGAGTCCGGTATCGACATGCCGACCGTGAACACGTTGGTCGTCGAGCGCTCCGACCTGCTCGGACTCGGCCAGATGCACCAGTTGCGAGGCCGCGTCGGACGGTCCGGCCAGCGAGCGTACGCCTACCTGTTCCACCCTCGCGACAAGGTGCTGACCGAGGAGGCGTACGAGCGCCTGCGCACGATCGGTGAATCGACCGAACTCGGTTCCGGTTTCAAGATCGCGATGCGCGACCTCGAGATCCGCGGTGCCGGCAACCTGCTCGGCGAGTCGCAATCGGGCCACATCGCCGCCGTCGGCTACGACCTGTACTGCCAGATGGTGACCGAAGCGGTCAGCGAGATGAAGGGCGAGCCGCAGCCAGACGCGCCGGCCGAGATCAAACTGGACGTACCGACCGACTCGTTCCTGCCGACCGACTACGTCGCCAAGGAAGAGCTGCGGCTGGAGGCCTACCGGCGCCTGGCAGGCGTCACGACGCAGGCGGAGGTCGACGACATCCGAACCGAGTGGGAGGACCGCTACGGCCCGCTCCCAGCGCCCGCCGAGTCACTGCTCCAGGTCGGATACCTGCGCGCCGAGTGCAGTCGCCTCGGGATCAACGACATCCAGATCTCCGGGTCGGTGTCGACCGGTGGCAGCGCGCGACTGGCCCCGCTCGAGTTGAAGCTGTCGGAGACGATGCGGCTGCGCCGCATCTCCAAGGGCGCCAAGTACAAAGAGGACCTGGGCCAGCTCGTCGTCCCGCTCCCGCGCGGCACCGACCCGAGCACGTTCTTGTCGGGCTTCCTGCGCGACCTCATCCCCTCGGAGCACTGACCGAGCGCCAACCCTGTCTTTCCGGACCCGACCCGAAAAGACAGGGTTGGCGGCACGAGCGTTGGCACCCGGAGACCTGGCTCGGCGAACAAGGGCGGTAGCGTGCGGCTCGTGAATCGACGTTTCTCGCTCGTGCTTGCCGCCGCCGCGTTCGCCGCGCTCGCCACCGGATGCACCACGTTCTCCGACAGCAGCAACATCGCCCGCGTCAACGATGTTGCGCTCACCGACGACGAGTTCCAGGCGCAACTCACCGAACTCGGCGCTCCGACCGACCAGCCCCTGCCCGGCGACGCCGTCCGCGAGCAGATCGCCACCTGGATCCAGGAACAGCTGGTCGCCGACGAGTCGAGCGGCCTCGACGACGACGAGGTCGCCGCGCTCTACGACGCAGGGATCGACTCGAGCGGCGTCATCTGCGTCAACGGCATCGTGGTGGAGACCAACGACACCGCCAGTCGTGTCGCCGACGAACTCGCTGCCGGCGGCGACTTCGACGAGTTGCTCGCCAGCGAGAACCTCGACCCCAGCCTCGGCGACGTCGGTGGTGACGTGGGATGTATCACCAGCGACCAGGTGAACGAGGCCGCCGACGTCGAGTTCGTCCAGATCGCTGCCGGTCTCTCGGCCGACGACCCGATCGCCGTCGCACCGTTGTTCGACACCGAGGGCAACGAATTCGCCTGGGTCGTGTTGTCGTTCCGACCGTACGCCGAGCTCAGCCCCACCGACGTCGACACCGTCAGCACCGCAATCGCCGGCGCATCCCGACTCGCAGCGGCCGACATCTTCGTCGACCCCCGCTACGGCACGTTCGACGCAGCGACCGGCCAAGTCGTCGCGCTGGGCTGACGATGGGGCGAGGCGAACGGCCGCGCATCGTCGTCGTCGGCCTCGGACCGGGTGGCCACGACCACGTCACCGTCGAGACGCTGAACGAGATCGAGCGAATCCCGTACCGCTACCTGCGCACCTCGATCCACCCGTCAGCCGACCTCGTCCCCGGCGCCACGGCGTTCGACCACCTCTACGACACCGCCGACACCTTCGCCGAGGTCTACTCCGAGATCGCCGAGGTGCTCGTCGTGGCGGCACGCGAGCACGGTGAGATCCTCTATGCAGTCCCAGGGTCACCGCTGGTGCTCGAACGCACGGTGCGCCACCTGCTCGACCGCAGCGACGTCGAATGCGATGTGCTGCCAGCGATGTCCTTTCTCGACGTCGCCTGGACCCGGCTGGGCATCGACCCGATCGAGTCCGGCGTCCGCCTCGTCGACGGCCACGAGTTCGCGACCGCCGCCGCTGGCGAACGCGGCCCCTTGCTCGTGGCCCACACGCACGCGAACTGGGTGCTGTCGACCATCAAACTCGCGGTCGACGAGGCCCGGGGCGACGAAGCGGTCACCATCCTGCACGCACTCGGCACGGACGACGAACGCATCGTCGAGACGACGTGGGCCGACCTCGACCGAACGATCGAGGCCGATCACCTCACGTCGCTGTGGATCCCCCATCTCGACGCTGCGGTCGGCGCCGCCTACGTGCGCTTCCACGAACTGACCCGCACGCTGCGCGAACAGTGCCCGTGGGACATCGAACAGACCCACGAGTCGCTGATCCCTCACCTCTTGGAGGAGACCTACGAGGTCGTCGACGCGATCCACGCACTCGACGACCGCGGCGATCCGAACGAACCCGCACCGGGCGACGCCGACCTGATCGAAGAACTTGGCGACCTGCTCTACCAGATCGAGTTCCACGCCACGATCGCCGAGCAGGAGGGTCGGTTCACCATCGCGGACGTCGCCAACGGCATCCACGACAAGCTGGTGCGCCGCCATCCCCACGTCTTCGGCGCACTCGTCGGAACCGAACTCGCCACGAGCGAGGTGCTCTCGAACTGGGACGACATCAAACGGCAGGAGAAGTCGCGCACCTCGATCTTCGACGGCGTCCCGAGATCGATGCCGGCGCTCGCCTATGCCGCGAAGATCGGGACGAAAGCCTCCAAGGTGGGCTTCGACTGGCCGGACGTCGACGGCGCGTTCCCGAAGATCGCCGAGGAGACCGCCGAACTGCACCAGGCGATGCACGATGCCGGCGCCGACCCCGGCGTCCCCGACGAAGCCACTGCAGACGAACTCGGCGACCTGCTGTTCGCCATCGTGAACGTCGCGCGACACCTTCACATCGATCCGGAACTGGCGCTGCGAGCGGCGACCGACAAATTCCGGACCCGGTTCGAACGAGTCGAGCGGCTCGCACGAGATCGCTCGATCGATCTGCAGGCCGCCACACTCGCGACCCTCGACAGCTTGTGGGACGAGGTCAAGTCGACCGAGTGATCGGACGACCCGGAACTCACCGGTCAGCGATGTGATGCTCGACGACCGGTGACGCCTCGGGACCCGGGGGAGGCTGCGACGCGAACGCGACGAGCGTCTGTTCCCACTCGGTTCGCCAGCGCATCCAACGCAGCTCGATCACCTCGTCGAAGACGGTGGTCGCACGCCATGTCGTCAGTGCGAACATCAGCGCCGGCACGCCGTAGATCACCGCCATCTCCACGGTCCGCTCCAGGTCGCTGACGCCGCCGTCGGCGAGCAGGTCGTGCAGCCCGAACGCGATCACTGCCATCACGCCGACCGCAGTGACCAACGGCAGCCAGAACCACGCGGCCACCACCCGCACCGGCGCCCCGATTCGGTGGGCCTGGCGCATGTGGTACCGGAACGGCAGCCAGACCAGCACGAAACACACCAACAGCGCGCCGACACCGATCGCCACGGCGACGAGGTCGTCGGCGTCGTCCTCGAATGCCCTGCGCAGGCGCTCGACGACGAGGAGAGCGCCGACCGGCGCGGCGAAGGCTCCGAGCCAGAGCACGACGGCCACCCAGGCCCGCGACGAACGCTGGTACCGGGTGGGCGGAACGAGCCGCGCGGCGTCGAGCATGGCGAGCGCGCTCCAACCGACGAGCATGACCGCCGTCATCACGTGCGGCACCAACACGACGAGCGTGTCCATCGCGTTGGGGACCGCGTACTCCCGCATCAGCACGACGGCGATCCCCACGAGTTGCGACAGGGCGAGGAGATACCGGAGCCACCACGTCGCGAACAGGCGAGGGGGCGGTTCGGAGCGCAGCGGTGCGAACGGACGGGAACCGATCGCCGCCAATGGCGGCGGTGGCGTCTCGGATGCCGGTGGAGGCGCATCGGGCCGTGTGGACGGAGCCTGCGGTGGCGGCACCGCCAGATCCGCAGGACGGACTGCAGATGCC
>JBGSII010000023.1:0-6687 GCA_041742555.1 Ilumatobacteraceae bacterium | reverse complement strand
GTGTGCGCCGCCGTCGCACCCGACGTGGTGGTCATGGACATCCGGATGCCGGTGATGGACGGCGTCGAGGCGACCCGTCGGCTGACGGCTGACCACTCCGTGGGAGTGGGGCCTCGCGTGTTGATCTTGACGACGTTCGATCTGGACGAACTCGTGCACGAAGCGATCCGTGCGGGTGCGTCGGGGTTCCTGCTCAAAGACGCCCCACCCGAGGAGCTCTTCCGGGCCGTGCGCGTCGTCGCTGGTGGTCAGGCGATGCTGGCACCGTCGGTGACCCAACGACTCCTGACCCACTTCGCCAACTCAGGACCGGCGGCATCACTCGAAGCGCAGCGCCGGGTCGAGCGATTGACTGGACGGGAACGCGAAGTGCTCGAGCTGATCGCCCGGGGCATGTCGAACAGCGAGATCGGGGACGCGATGTTCGTCGCGGAGACGACGGTCAAGACCCACGTCGGGCGGATCTTCATGAAGCTCGACGCACGCGACCGTGTCCAGGCGGCGGTCGTCGCGTTCGACGCCGGGCTCGTGGTCCCCGGCGGCTCCTGACATCCTCCCGTAGGAGGACCACCTACGTCTCGGCCTCGTACTGCGGGACGGGGGTTCAACACGACGTGGGGCCGACGATCCCCGACGAGGATCCCGTCAATGTCGAGTCATGCGATTCACACGACGAAACCTCCTCCTCCCACTCGCCGCCGCTGCGCTGATCCTCTCAGCGTGCGGCACCACCACAGACACGTCGGGGTCTGCATCACCGACGACCCAGCGAGATGCGCCGCGCCTGACCCGAGCCGAGTCAGCAGCGCAGCTGCTGAGCGACGCCGACGTGTCGCTCACGCCCGCACCATGTGACCTGGACGTCCCCGACACGACGACCTGCGGCATCGCCGAGGTACCCAGCGACTGGTCCACACCCGGCAGCGACACCACCGAGGTGTTCTACGCACTCCTCCCAGCCCCGACCGGCCAGTCCGACGGCACCGTGATCCCCTTCATGGGTGGCCCCGGTGAGTCGATCACCGCAGTGATCGACAAGTTCGTGCCGTTCGCCGCATCGCTGGCGGATCGCGACACGCTCATCGTCGACGTGCGAGGCGCCGGCCGATCCGACGCGCTCAGCTGCGCAGTCTTCGAGAATGCGGCCGAGTTCGCCGCCGGCGACGAACAGGTCCGACAGGTCGGGGAGTGCGGACAGCAGTTGGAAGAGCGTCGCAACGACTACACCACCGCTGCCAGCGTCATGGACATCGAGGCGATCCGTCGAGCGCTCGACCTGGAGCCGCCCTCGGTCATCGGCTTCTCCTACGGCACCTGGATGGCACAGGTGTACACGCACCTCTTCCCCAACGAGGTCCAGGGCGCCGTGCTCGACGGTGCGTTCCCCATCGACCAAGACCCATGGGCCGAGGACGTGCCGAACAGCTTCGAGTCGGTCCTGGAGCTGCGATGCGAACGCACCGGGGCGTGCCCCGGAGGCGCCGAGGCAGTCGCGGCGTCCATCCGAAAGGTCGCAGCTGACCTCGACGCACAGCCGGTCGACCTCGCCGATTCGTCTCAGGACCTGACCGAGGGCGTGTTCGCCTCGATCCTCCAGTTCGCCCTCCAA
This sequence comes from Ilumatobacteraceae bacterium, assembly GCA_041742555.1. Taxonomy (GTDB): domain Bacteria; phylum Actinomycetota; class Acidimicrobiia; order Acidimicrobiales; family Ilumatobacteraceae; genus Sva-07. The sequence continues at coordinate 5,078 of JBGSII010000023.1, read as the reverse complement.
GGCGAGGACATCGCCACCGTGGTCACGACCGTCGAGTCAGCAGCATCGGGCGACTACGAGGCGCTCTCAGCGGTGGCGTCGGACGCGCTGCGCGTCCCCGCGCAGGACACGTCGGCAGTCTCGCTTGCGCTCAACGCGGCCGTGTCCTGCAACGACTACGTCGCCCCCTTCGACCTCGCCGACGACCTCGACGCGCGACGCGCCGACTACGACCGCCGACTCGAGCAGCTGCCCGCCGACGCCTTCGGCTGGTTCTCCCCCCAGGGATGGTTGGAGTCCTCGTGGGAGCAGGGCGACATGTGCCTCTCCTGGCCGGCCCCGGACATCGCGCCCGAGCTGCGTGCCCCACGCGGCGAGGATGGCCCGGACGTGCCGGTGCTCGTCGTCAACGGTGACCTCGACCTCCAGACACCCCTTGCGGGTGCCAGGAAGGTCGCCGGAGCGTTCCCCAACAGCGTGCTCGTCGTCGTACCCAACGCTGGGCACGTCGCGTACCCGGTCAGCGACTGCGCAGCCGCCCTCGAGACGGCGTTCCTCCTCGACCCGACCCTGCCCCCAGCCGACGCCTGCACCGACGCGCCGGTGCCGGGATGACGCCCCGGGCCGACCGACCCCACCAGACCCCGACCTTCAGGAGCACCACCATGCACGCCAACTCACTCCACTCAGATCCCACCCACGGCTTCACCGTCGCCACACACTCCGACGCGACCGCGTCGAGAACGATGGCGCACCCCGCTGCCAGCGTCATCGGTGCCGTCAAGAGCTACGGGTACGGCGGGGGTGAGGTCCGTGCCCTCGACGACGTCGACGTCGACTTCGCCGCTGGACGCTTCACCGCCATCATGGGGCCGTCCGGGTCCGGCAAGTCCACCCTGATGCACTGCGTCGCCGGGCTCGACACCCTCTCCTCAGGCCGGGTGCTCATCGGCGACACCGACCTGGGAACCCTCGACGACCGCCAGCTCACCCAGCTGCGCCGCGACCGCATCGGCTTCATCTTCCAGGCTTTCAACCTGATCCCCACGCTCACCACGGCGGAGAACATCGCGCTGCCGTCCCGACTCGCAGGCCGCAAGGTCGATCCTGGGTGGTTCGACCTGGTCGTGAGCACCGTCGGCCTGGTCGACCGGCTCGATCACCGACCGTCGGAGCTGTCCGGCGGCCAGCAGCAGCGCGTCGCCGTCGCTAGAGCGCTCGCCGCGCGACCCGAGATCATCTTCGCCGACGAACCAACCGGCAACCTGGACTCCCACAGCGGAGCCGAGGTCCTGACGTTCATGCAACGCGCAGTGGCCGAGTTCGGACAGACGATCGTCATGGTCACCCACGACCCCGTCGCGGCAGCCCGTGCCGACCGGGCCGTGTTCCTCAGCGATGGGCGCATCGTCGACGACGTCGCGGACCCCACCGCGGATGGAGTCCTCGCCCGCATCCGCACCCTCGGAGGTGTTCGATGATCTCCCTCACGTTCAAGAACCTGCTGGTGCACCGCCGTCGCACGTTGTCGACCATGGTCGCGATCATCGCCGGGGTGGCGTTCCTCGCCGGCACGCTCATCTTCACCGACACGCTCACCTCCACGATCGACGGGGTCGTCGCCGATGGCAATGCTGACGCCGACGCGGTCGTGCGCGCTCCTGAATCCACCGATGTCGGCTTCGCCCAGAGCGGCGCGCCGATCCCCGCAAGCCTCCTCAGCGCCGTCGAGGAGCTTCCCCAGGTCGCGGAGGCTGATGTCCGGATCACGGGCTACGCACAACTCCTGGACCCCGACAACACCCCCGTCGTGGAACAGGGCGATGCAGCTGTCGTCGGCTTCAACTGGATCGACTCGGAAGCCCTCAACCCGTTCCGTCTCGTCGATGGGTCGCTCCCGGCCGAGGGCGAGATCGTCATCGATCGCGGCAGCGCCACACGTTCCGGCTACCGGATCGGCGACATCGCCACGGTCCTCACCAGGCATGACCCGCAGGCCTTCACCATCTCGGGCATCGCCGACTACGGGACGCGCGACTCACAGGGCGGTGCCGGCGCGGTTCTCTTCGACCGGACCACTGCCGAAGCGTTCCTGAGCACGCCAGGACAGGTCAACGCCATTGCGGCGACCGCCGCCGACGGTGTCAGCGCCAGCGAGCTCTCCGACGCGCTCGACGCACAACTCGACGGCGTCGAGGTGCTCACCGGCGACCAATTCGTCGCCGAGGACCAGGGCGGCGTCGACGACCAGGTCGGACCGTTCCGGACCTTCCTGCTGGTGTTCGCCGCCATCGCACTGCTGGTGACCGCCTTCATCATCAACAACACGTACGCCATCACCGTCGCGCAGCGGTCCAAGGAGATGGCCATGCTGCGAGCGCTCGGCGCCAGCCGCCGCCAGGTCGTCACCTCGGTCGTCATCGAAGCGACCGTCACCGGCGCGCTTGCCGGCGTCATCGGGATCGGCGCCGGCATCGGCGTCGCAGCGCTGCTGCAGGTCCTGATCGAACAGCTCGGCGTCAAGCTGCCATCGGGGCCGCTCGTCATCCAGCAGGCGTCGATGATCGCAGCGTTCGTCGTCGGCCTCGTCGTCGTGGTGCTCTCCGCGTTCCTCCCGGCGCGGGGAGCGGGGCGGATCCCGCCGATCCAGGCGCTTCGCAGCATCGGTGTGGAGAACGTCGCCGTCACCAGGCGGCGTTGGGTGACCGGTGCCGTCCTCGCCAGTACAGGCGCATCGTTGTTGTTCGTCGGCCTGTCGAACCGCCAGATCGGCGCAGCCGGACTCGGCGCATTGGCTGCGTTCGTCGCAGTGCTCGTGCTCGGCCCTATCTACGTCCGCCCCCTGGGACGACTGCTTGGGCTGCCGTTCGCAGCGTCGGGCATCTCAGGCGAGATCGCCACACAGAACGCGATCCGCAACCCACGGCGCACCGCCCGAACTGCCTCCGCGCTCATGATCGGCGTAGCACTGATCTCGTTCATGGCCGTCTTCGGTGCATCACTCACCACGTCGTTCGGCTCGTCGCTCGACAAGAACTTCCACGGCACCCATGTCATCGACTCGGGCGTCGAGGATCCCGACGGGGGATTCAGCACCCAACTCGCCCGAGACCTGAAGTCGGCACCCGGAATCGCCACGTCGTCGGAGTTCCGGATCACCAGCGCGACCGTGAACGGTGAACCCGATGTCGACCTCGAGGCATACGACGCCGCCACCCTCGACGATCTCATCGACCTCGGCACCGTCGACGGTGACCTCACCTCACTCGGCACCGACGGCATCGCCATCGACCGCGACTACGCGTCGGACAACGACCTGCAGCTCGGCTCCGAGGTCCCCGTAGCCCTGTCGACCGGCGAGCGAGAGACGACCGTCCGGGCGATCTACGACGGGTCCGAGTGGCTCGGCAGCCAGTTCCTCGACATCGCAGCATTCGACCAGCTTCTGCCGCAGTCGCTCACCTACCGCATCTACGTGGACGGCACCGACGAGGCTGTCGATGCCGCCTCTGCTGATCTCCCGAGCGCCCAGGTGTTGGACCGCGCCGAGTTCTTCGATCAGGTCAGCGGCATCATCGACCAGTTCCTCGGCGTCATCTACGCCCTGTTGGCGCTTGCCGTGCTCATCGCGCTCCTCGGTGTCGGCAACACCCTCTCGCTCGCGATCTACGAACGCACGCGTGAGATCGGACTGCTCCGAGCGGTCGGGATGACTCGTCGCCAACTCGGCGCCGCTGTCCGTGACGAAGCGATCATCACTGCGCTGTTGGGAACATCAACAGGTATCGGGCTCGGCGTTCTCATCGGCTGGACCGTGGTGAGAACCCTCGAGGACAGGGGCTTCGACACCGTCACCCTGCCCGTCGTGCCGTTGGTCGTCATCGCCGTGACCGGCGCAGTTGCCGGCGGTCTCATCGCGACGATCCCTGCCCGCCGAGCAGCACGGCTGAATGTCCTCGACGCACTCGAAGCGGTGTAGCCCGCAACGGTCACCGAGCGATCTTCAGGTTGTCCAGCGTGAACCCGAAGGTCGATCTCTTCGGCGCACTCGGGCCATCCCTGCTGGACGCTGCAGCGGGCGGAGGTCGTCCGGCTCAGCGCTCGACCGAACCCCGCTCGGAGCACCCGCGCTTCTACTGTTCCTTCTACTGTGCGGCGCTACACGGGGGTGTACGGGCTGGCACGGCGGCGGTACGATGGCCTTCGAAACCCTTACAGAAGGGCACGATCCGGCACCAAGTGGTACGGGCTGAGCGGCTGATCTGAACGCTCATAACCCGAAGGTCGCAGGTTCAAATCCTGCCCCCGCCACCAACTTAATTACCTGGTCAGAGGCCCTTTTCGAGACATCGAGGAGGGCCTCTTCCGTGCCCCAGCGACCAGATTTCTACTGTTTTTTCTACTGTGCGGCCTGGGATCCGCAACGCGGCACCGGTACGCACCGCCACGCGAGGGGATCCCGCCCCCTCGCGACGTCGTCGTCGAGCGACTCGCGTCGGCCTGGCGACCGAGGCCTTGGGCGCCCGAGGGGTCGATCTTCGGGTTGTCGAGGCGTATCGTCGAACTTGCAGCGCCAGATCTCCGCCGGACGTCGCGGGATCGCCGGCCTCGTCCGCTGCTCGATTGAATCACCCTGGGTTTGATGGAGGCTCGGGCTATTGGGTTTCGACCAGCTCGCTGGTGGCGGGCTGAGCGTAGTGAGCTTCTTCGAACTCGACCGGTGGGATGTCACCGAGCGCGCTGTGGAGGCGTTCGTTGTTGAACCAGTGGACCCAGCTGAGCGTGGCGAGTTCGACGTCGTCGACGGTGCGCCAGGGTCGTTGCCGGTGGATCAGCTCGGTCTTGTAGAGACCGTTGATCGTCTCGGCCAGGGCGTTGTCGTAGGAGTCCGCGATGGTGCCGATCGAGGGGCGGGCGCCGATCTCGTCGATGCGTTCGGTGTATCGCACAGACGTGTATTGACTGCCGGCGTCGCTGTGGCAGATGAGCCCTTCGAGGCGTCCTCCGCCCCGGGCCCAGCGGGCCATCTCGAGGGAGTCGAGGACCATGTCGGTGCGCATGTTCGACGCGACGCGCCAACCGACGATCATCCGCGAGTA
>JBGSII010000022.1:0-2072 GCA_041742555.1 Ilumatobacteraceae bacterium | reverse complement strand
TGCGCCCCGCCGTCGAGCACCTCCGTGCCAACGGCCGCGCGGTGTTCGGCGTCGCCCCGTCGGCCACCGGCGCCGAGGTGCTGTCGGAGGAGACCGGTGTCGCCGCCGACACGATCCACAAGCTGCTCATCGAGCACAGCCTCAACCGGCCGCCCGATCACCGTTACGACCTCCCGATTGGCGCCACCGTGATCGTCGACGAAGCCGGGATGCTTCCGACCGAGAAGCTCGCCGAGATGGCCCTCCTCGCTGACACCCGAGGCTGGCGCCTTGCGCTCGTCGGCGACCCGCTCCAGTTCTCCGCCGTCGGCCGCGGTGGCATGTTCGCGCTGATGGTCGACACGTTCGGTGCGATCGAACTCGACGAGGTGCACCGCTTCGCGAACGAATGGGAACGAGAGGCAAGTCTGCGACTCCGTCGTGGCGACGTCAGCGTCGCCGAGGTCTACGACGCTCACGACCGCCTGCACGCCGGCACCATCCCGGAGATGGAGCGCGCCGCTGCGCGCCTCTGGCACGAACTCCGCCAGGCCGGCAAGCGCGAGCTGCTGATGACCCCGACGAACGAAGCGACGGAGCGTCTCAACGAACGATGCCAACGCCTCCGCATTCGCGCCGGGGAGATCGACGCCGACGGCCGCTCGGTCGACGTCGGCGCCTACCGGCTGTACGTCGGCGACGAGATCGCCACCCGACAGAACGAGCGTCGACTCCTCACCGACCGCGACGACATGGTCCGCAACCGGGCGGTCTGGACAATCGACGCCATCCACCGAGACGGCTCGCTGACTGCGACCGGCAAGTCAGGCGTCGTCCACCTCCCGGCCGAGTACGTCAACGAACACGTCGAGCTCGCCTACGCGCGCACCGACATGGGCGGCCAAGGCCGCAACGTGCTTGGTGGCCTGCTGTTCGCCGATCGGCTCACCGACATCCGCAACCTCTACGTCGCCATGAGCCGAGGCTCGGAGATGAACCACGCCTTCTTCGGCGTGACCGGCGAAGAGACCGCCGTCGACGTCTTCGTCCAGTGCATGACCAGCGACTGGATCGACCAACCGGCGACCGTCCGCCACGCCGAACTGAACCAGACCACCCCGCATCGACCCGGCCTCCTCGACGGCCCGGTGCTCCGGGCGCTGATGGAACAACGCCACGAGATCCTGACGAACCTTGACGACGCCGAGTCCATCGTCGACGCGTTCCACCCTCATCGACACGTGCTCGAAGCCGAGATCGCCGAGGCACGCAAGACCAGGGCTCGGGCCGGAGCCGAGCACCGAGCGGCCGAGAACGTCATCGAGACCCACGACCGCCCACTTCGTCGCAGGAAGCACGAGCAGGAGATCCAAGCAGCGCAGCGTGAGCTGCAACGCCAACCCGAGGTCATCCGTCGAGCCGACGCCTCCATCGCGGCGGCGGAGAGCAAGTTGACCGAACTCGCCCAACGAACCACCGAAGCAAAGGAGTTCCTCCGCCGACGACCCGAACTCGAGTCGCGCGTCACCGAGATCGACGATCGACTCGCTCACGACCGGCGAGTCCGATCCAGGATTGCCCGACTCGAACAGCCGGCAGCAATCGTCGACACGCTCGGGCCCCGACCACGAGGCGCAAACAAGGCGCAGGCATGGGATCAGGCCGCCGGTCGCGTACACCAGCACCAAGCAGCGTTCGACATCTCGGAGGGCATTGGAGATTGGCCGGGCCGCTACGACCGATCCGCCTACGGCGCGAGCTACGACGCTGTCGATGAGGCGATCTGGAACCTCCGTCCCCAGCGCCCGACCATGGAAGTAGCCCGCCCCGAGATCGGTCTCTCGGGCATCGAGATGTAGACGCCACCCGCCGAGTTCGTTGCGGTCGAGGCGACATTCAGCGGACCACCCCGCGTCGGCCGTATCAAGGTAAGTTGATGGTCGTGGATCCGGTGATCTTGGCGAGCGCTCGCAAGCACGGGATCACAGACGACGACATGCTCCACGCCTACCGACACCCGATCAGAGTGTTCGACCTCGACGACTTGGACATGCTGGTAGGTGCCGACACCGCCGGCCGCATGCTCGAGATCG
>JBGSII010000021.1:0-10396 GCA_041742555.1 Ilumatobacteraceae bacterium | reverse complement strand
CTCGACCTGGTGCGCGCGTGCGAGCGAACCGACCGCGCCCTGCTCGACGCACTCGCACCCGGTCGGTCCGACGAGCTGCTGGACCTCCACGCCCGCGCCGTGGAGCGGGCGCGCTCGGCGTACCTGTCGGCGGAGTTCGACGCCCTACAACTCGGATCGGGCGGACGCGAGGTCACGTGACAGGCTGGACGAATGTCCGACGCCGACGCCATCGACCTCGCATTGCTCCTCCTGCGCAGCGGCGTGGGCGCGGTGATGCTCGCCCACGGCATCAACCACATCCGCCCGGACATCGATGGCACGGCCGCCTGGTTCGGGTCGATGGGCATGAAGCCGGCACACCTGCACGCGTGGCTGGCGAGCGTCACCGAGATCGGCGCCGGGCTGGCATTGATCCTCGGGCTGCTCACACCATTCGCCGCCGCAGGAGTCGTGGGGGTGATGTTCGTCGCATGGGCGATCAATCATCGCGGCAACGGGTTCTTCATCTTCCGGCCAGGTGAAGGCTGGGAGTACGTGATGACGCTCGGCATCGTAGGAGTGACGATCGGAGCGATCGGACCGGGCGCCTGGTCGCTCGACGAGGCGTTCGACCTCAACGATGACTTGATCGGTTGGACGGGCCTCCTGATCGCCACAATCGGCGGAGTCGGCGGCGGTTTGGCGCTCCTCGCCGGATTCTGGCGACCGGCGCGATCGCCGCTGGACGGAGCGTGATCAGATCAGCGGTTCAGCGGCGGTACTGAACGTCGGGCTCAGGTGCGAGGTGTCGTTCCAGCACCGCGCCACCCACCGGCTCCCGTCGACGACGATGTGCGAGATCGACGCATTGTCGGCACCGACGAACGCGAACCCGCTCGAGCCGGTGGCGATGTTCATGATCTGGCCGATCACCCCACCGTGGACGACGGCGACCACGAGTTCGTCCGGGTGCTCGGCGGCGATGCGCTCGATCCCACGGCGAACCCGATTCTCGAACTGGTGGGCCGGTTCGGCGCCGGGAATCACGTCCCAGCGCTGCTCGACGTACATCCGCTGGGCGATCGGGTCTCCGTCTGCCACGCGCTTGCGGAACTCCCCACCCTCCCAATCGCCGAGGAAGACCTCACGCAGGTCGGCGATCTCCGTGGCGCGCATTTCGAGATACTCGAGCAGCGGTTCGGCGGTCTGATGCGTGCGCTGCAGGGTCGTCACGTACACCGCCGCGATCCGCTCACCTGTGTCGATCAGGCGCTGGGCGGCGAGCTTCGCCTGCTCCCAGCCGCCGGGAGCGAGTGGTGGGTCGCCGTGTCCGTCGACGAGTGCGAACGATTCACCCTCGACGTGTGGCGCCGACTCGCCATGGCGCACCAGGAGGATCTCGGTGGCACCGGGCGGCGGCGAGAACCGCGACTGGGGAAACGTGCGGGTGGACGTGGCGGCGGTCGTCGCGGTGTCGGCCATGCCCGGAACCTACTCCCCTCGCCGTTTGCGTGCGGATCCGGATGCGACGGGTCATCCGCAATGCAACACAATCGTCAGAGGCTGGCGAGACTGGGGTGATGAAACAGCTCAACTCGCGACCGATCGACACGATCGACCTGCTGTCGTTGCCGGCGTTCATCGGCACGATGGTGTGGGAGTCTCGGGTGCTCTCGCAGCGCGAGCTGCGAGAGTTCGGCGACCTCGACGATGCAACGCCCGCGGAACTCTGCGACCCGAGCCTTCCGCCCGACCCACTGGTGCCGGTCGGTTACGAACGACGCGACACGACGGCGAGCCTGGCCATGCTCGCCGGCAACGTTGCGGTCAACCTCGCGATCGCCGGAGTCGTCGGCGCGTTGGCTCGCACCGTCTACAAACGACGCATCGTCGAGCTCGGGAAGTGGTCCCTGCCGGTGGCGATGGTGGCGTGGGACTTCCTCTACTACTGGGATCACCGTTGGATGCACGAGGTGCGGCTGTTGTGGGCGAACCATGTCACGCACCACTCGAGCGAGCGGTACAACCTGTCCACCGCCCTGCGCCAGCCGTGGTCGGGCTTTCTCACATCGTGGGTCTTCCTCCCGATGCCGCTGCTGGGCATCCCCGCTCACCACGTCGCCAAGGCCGCACAGCTGAATCTCCTCTATCAGTACTGGATCCACACCGAAGCGATCGACCGGCTCCCCAGGCCGATCGAGGCGGTGTTCAACACGCCGTCACACCATCGGGTACACCACGGCGCCAATCCGCAGTACCTCGACAAGAACTACGGCGGGATCCTGATCGTGTGGGACAGGCTGTTCGGCACGTTCGAGCCCGAGGTCCGCCGAATCAAGTACGGCCTGACGAAGAACATCCACACGTACAACCCGGTCCGGATCGGCTACCACGAGTTCATCGACATCGCCCGCGATGTCCGGCGTGCGAGCCGCTGGCGCGACAAGCTCGGCTACGTGTTCGGCCGACCCGGCTGGCAACCGCCCGCCGCCCCGTCTGCGTGAGCGCGGCTCAGGCTGCGTACTGCGACAGGATCAACGCTGGGATCGGACCGGGGTCGATCAGGCCCGGGTCGTAGCTGCGCTTGAACGTGTTGAGGTACCGGGATCGATCGTTGCGCAGCCAGGACGGGATCTGAGGCCTGGCAGGCTGGCCCTGGGAAGCGAGCAGGACGCGCTGGAGGCGATCGATCGCCCGCTGGAAGTGCGCTTGCGCTCGCAGCGACACCATCACCCGGTACGGGTAGCTGCCCTCGAGGTGCTCGTAGAGGTCGAACGCCACCGTGCGGTGCTCCATCTCCTCGGCAAGGTGCCATGCCCAGAGCTGCCCCCACGGACCGGGGGACAATGTTGTTCGCCCCGCTTCGGCCTCAGCGATCGAGACGAGGCCCATCGCACAGGTCATCGCCTCGAACCCCTCGGCGTAGCCGACGTTGAACCGGCGTGACTTCGTCGCGTTGAACCGGCGGTAGTCGGCCTCGAGACGATCCTCGATCACCTGCAACTTCGCAGCGACCGCAGCTCCGAGCTGCCCCTTGATCATTTCGTTGACACGCCGATGATTCTGGAAGTGTTGTGCCTCCTGCCCGATGAACTCCTTGACGTCGGCGGCGAGTCCCGGATCGGTGATGTCGTCGGCGACCGACCGAAACGTACGAATCAGGTACGGCTCGAGATACGGCATGGTCAACGAGAACGCCACGAGATAGGTCTCACGAACGAGGTCGTCACCCGGGAGGACGTCGTCGAGTTCGTCAGGGAACTCGAATCTCACCTTGCGGACCGTGATGTCGTGGGGCTCGGTCATGCGCCGACACTACTTCCCGCCGGATCGACGCGCCCGGCGCAACGTGTCGGTCAGAGCCAGCCGGACTTCTTGAACTGGCGGTAGAGCAACGCGACGGCGATGGCGGTCAGCGACAGCACGACGGGATAGCCCACTGCGAACTCGAGTTCGGGCATGTTCTCGAAGTTCATGCCGTAGATCCCAGCGACCATCGTGGGCACCGCCGCCATCGCAACCCACGCACTGATCTTGCGCATGTCGTCGTTCTGACGAACGGTGATCTGCGTCAGGCTCGCCGTGAGTGCGGCATCGAGCAGCCCCGACAGCGAGTGTGCACGGGTCACCGCACGATCGAGCTGATCGGCTGCCTCGTTCAGGTCGTGCAGGACGGGCGCCGGCAGCTGCGTCCCACCGACCCTGATCAGACGAGCAAGCGGATCGTCGAGCGAATCGATCGCGACGATCATCCGTCGCACCTCCCGCTTGAGCCGGTACAGGCGTTGAACCGGCTGACGAATGCTGTCGGAGAACACGTCACCTTCGACCTGGACGACGTCGTTCTCGAACCCGTCGAGCGCGGGCCCGTACCCATCGATGACGACGGTGACCACCGCGGCGAGGACCGCTGCCGGGCCGAGCCGCAACCGTTCCGGGTCGGCCTCGAGTGCCGCCCGCGCGGAGGAGAGCTGGCTCGCCTGGCCGTGTCGAATCGTGATCACCGCGCGCGGTCCGAGCAGGACGGTCATCTCCCCGAGTGCGATCGTCTCGTTGCGATCTTCGTAGGCAGCAGTGCGGAGCACCAGCCACAGGATCGGACCTTCGACGGTCAACACGGGCCTCGCGTGTGGAGTCAATACGGCGAGGGCCGACAAACCAGTGATTCCGAGCGCGTCCATGCCCTGCTGGAGCTCCTGCTGATCGGGCATCCGCAAACCCAGCCACACGAAACCGTCGGCCGTGTCCAGGTCGTCGACCGTCATCGTGGATGGATCGAACTCACGGCGCTGGCCATCGACGTAGGCGGCACAATCGATTCTCACGCGTCCAGTGTCGCCGATCGGCGCCGCCCGTGCCGCGATGTCAGACGCTTTTGTCGTCGTAGGCCTCGGTGAGCAACGCACGAAGCGCTCCGTCGAGGTCGGATGGCTCACGCACGTTGGCGACGTGCCAGTACCGGTTGCCGTACTCGACGACCTTGCGCGTGATCGTCGGATGGACGGCACGGCGGCGGAGCGCGAACGAGATCGCGACCCATCGATCCCTCGGACGGAGCTCGGCGAACTTGCGGGGGTTCTTGAGGAAGATCCCGACCGAGACGACATCGGCGTGCACCGGTCCAAGGGCGTTCACGTGGGCCATCACCGCGTCGAAGATGGGCCGTTCATGGGCCGGACCGGTGGCGAAATACTCCTCGAGACTCAGACCGGGAGCACAGTCGTGCGACTGCTGCGATCGTCCGAACAACCGACCGCACTCGGGGCAGATCCACTCGGCCATGACACCTCGATCCTTGCAGGATCCGCCGGTTACTCCACCGCAGCGATCCTGCGCGAAGCTGCAGACGGACGAGGAGGGCACCATGAGCCAGACCAGCAGCGCGCTCGAAACTGCGCACAGCCCAGCGGTTGAGCACTTCGACGTGCTGATCGTCGGAGCAGGGATCTCTGGCATCGGCGCCGGCTACCACCTGCAGGATCAGTACCCGGAGAAGTCGTTCGTCATCCTGGAGAAGTTCGACAGCTTCGGTGGAACGTGGCTGACGCACAAGTACCCGGGCATCCGTTCCGACAGCGACCTCTACACGTTCGGGTACCGCTTCAAGCCGTGGATCGGCCCACCGATCGCCACCGCCGACAAGATCCTCGCGTACATGGGCGAGGTGATCGACGAGCACGACCTCGACCGCCACATCCGGTATCGCCACGCGATCTCGACAGCCGACTGGTCCAGCGAGGACAACACGTGGACCGTGCGTGGCACTCGGACCGACCCCGAATCGGGAGCGACCGAGCCCATCACCTTCACCACGAACTTCCTGTGGATGTGTCAGGGCTACTACCGCCACGAGCAGGGCTACACCCCCGACTGGCCGGGCATGGACGACTACGAGGGTCAGATCGTGCATCCGCAGACCTGGCCGACCGACATCGACCTGTCAGGCAAGCAGGTGCTCGTGATCGGCTCCGGCGCGACGGCCGCGACGCTGGTGCCGGCGATCGCCGGCGAATGCGAACACGTCACGATGTTGCAGCGATCGCCGACGTACTTCGTGTCGCGTCCGAACGTGAACGAGCTGGCCGACACGCTCCGCAGTCTCGAGATTCCCGAGGAGTGGACGCACGAGATCGTGCGCCGCAAGGCGCTGCAGGATCAGGCGTTGGTCACGAAGCTGTCGTTCGAGGAGCCGGAATGGGTCCGCACGGAACTCCTCAATGGCGTGCGCGCCGAGCTCCCGGATGGCTACGACGTGGAGACACACTTCACACCGAAGTACCGGCCGTGGCAGCAACGATTGGCGATGGTGCCCGACGGTGATCTGTTCAAGGGGATCAGCGCCGGGCTTGCGTCCGTGGTCACCGACGAGATCGAGACCTTCAACGCAACCGGCATCCTGACGAAGTCCGGACAGCAGCTCGACGCGGACGTGATCGTGACGGCGACGGGCTTCGATCTGAGCGTGCTCGGCGACATCGCGTTCACGGTCGACGATGTGCCGGTCAATTTCGCCGACACCGTCACCTACCGCGGGATGATGTTCACCGGCGTGCCGAACCTGCTGTGGGTGTTCGGCTACTTCCGGGCGAGTTGGACACTTCGCGCCGATCTCCTCGGCGACTTCGTGTGCCGCCTGCTCCACCACATGGACAAGATCGGAGCGCGAAAGGTGACGCCGCAGTTGCGCCCGCAGGACGCTGACCTGGCGCTCGGGTCGTGGATCGATCCCGAGAACTTCAATCCCGGCTACCTGATGCGCAGCCAGCACCTGATGCCCAAGCGCGGCGACAAGCCCGAGTGGCAGCACACGCAGGACTACTGGACCGAGAAGACCGAACTCCCCCTCGTCGACCTCGACGACGGCTGCCTGATCTACGACTGATTGCAGCAGGGGTCAGACCCCTGCTGCAATCGTTACATCTGGGGTCTGACCCCAGATGTAACACTGCGGTCATGACGATTCGTGTCGGGTTCATCGGGACGGGGTTCATCGCTCGGACGCACAACTGGTTCCTCAAACACACGGCCGCCGACCACCGCATCGCGGCAGTCCACGATCTCGACGTCGATCGAGCGCGGGCGTTCGCCGACCGCGTCGGCGCCGAGGTGGTCGACGAGGACACGTTGTTCGATCACGTCGATGCGGTCTTCGTGACCACGTGGACGTCCGAACACGAGCACCTCGTCGCCGCGGCCGCGCAACGGGGTGTCGCCGTCTTCTGCGAGAAGCCGCTGGCCGTCGACGCTCCCTCGGCCGAGCGGATGGCCGACGCGGTCGAGGCGGCCGGCGTCGTCAACCAGGTCGGCCTGATCCTGCGCTTCATGCCCCAGTTCCTGCATGCACGGACGTTGATCGCCGACGAACGGTCCGGCGCACTCCTGGCGGTGTCGTTCCGGGACGACCAGTTCATCCCGATCCAGAGCCACTACGGATCGACGTGGCGCGTCGATCCCGCCCGCTGTGGTCGCGGCACACTGCTCGAGCACTCCGTGCACGACGTGGACGTGATGCAGTGGATGTGCGGACCCGTCGAGTCGGTGAGCGGCGCGATTCGCGAAGTGCACGGCTACCCGCGCATCGACGACGTTGCCGTCGCCCGGCTCGAGTTCACGAACGGTGGCATCGCATCACTCACGTCGATCTGGCACGACATCATCGACCGGCCGAGCCTGCGCAACATCGAAGTCTTCTGCGAGAACCTCTACCTGCATCTCGACGGCGAAGCGACGAACCCGATCACCTGGCAGTTCGCGGGAGAGCCAGTGCAGTCACTCGACGGCGAGGCACTCGCACGGGCCTGCGTCGACGCCGGACACGCCCGCGAGCGAGACCTGACCCTGGTGCCCGGTGGTGCGATGTTCAACCCCCTGACACCATTTCTCGACGCGATCGCGAACGGCACCGACTCGCCACTCCCGCTTCGCGAGGCGTTGCCTGCGCACCACATCGTCGACGCGATCTATGCCTCGGCCGATGGTGCGGGGGTGGTCGTCCGCCCGCAGCGCTAGACCCTTCGTCGATTCGTCATCCAGGATCGTCGCAGTTTCGTAGTAAATGCACCCGGCAGCAGTCCGGGTTGCCTTTCACTCACGAACCCGGAGGAACATCTCATGCGAAAGATCCGCACCCTCGTCGCCGGCGCCATCGGTGCTGCAGTCATCGTCGGCGGCAGCCTGACGGGAGCCCCCGCTCAGGCCCAGGCGCCGTCGATCTACGACATCGTTGCCGGCAGCCTGGACGACAACGGCGGCCAACCCACCGACCGCCGCTGGAACGACTTCGACATCCTCGCCAACGTCGTGGGCGCGCTGGGACTGACCGAGACGGTCCAGGGTCTGAACGGCGCAACCGCTTTCGCTCCGCCGGACGCCAGCTTCCGAGGCCTCGTCGCCGACCTGACGAACACCCCGATCTGGAAGCTGTCCGAAGCCAAGGTTCTCGAGACCCTGGCGACCCTCGCCGGGGATCCCGCCATCGGACCTGCGCTCAAGACCACCGTGCTCTACCACGTCAGCCCGAAGAACATCACGAACCTGTTCACCAGCCGCTCGTCCGTCCCGACCGCTGCTGGTGAGGGGCTCAACATCCGGCCGATCCCGCTGCGCTTCAGCGCGATCCTGCGAGACGGCGACCCGACCGATCTCGACCCCTTCGTCGTCGGCAAGCCGATCACCGCATCGAACGGCACGGTCTACGTGATCGCCGGCGTGCTGCGCCCCGTCGAGCTCAAGGGCCTCTTCCCCCTCGACTGAGTGATCCCGAGAACCCCGTGACAGCGTGACGTACACGATGTGCCAGCCACGTCGTGTACGTCACGCGAACATGCGGCGGAGGATCTCGTACGAGTAGTGAGATGCCAGTTGGTCGAGGAACTGCGGGAAGTCGATCGAGGCCGTACCGCCCGCGAGGTCCGAGATCGCCCGGATGACACAGAGCGGCACGCCGCCGAGCTCGTGACACACCTGCGCGACGGCGGCGCCCTCCATGTCGACGCAGATCGCGCCGGGAGTGCGACGACGAACGACCGCCTTGAGCTCGCCTTCGATGAACTCGTCACCCGTGGCGACCCGACCGGTGTGCACACGCGGGTGTCCGATACCGAGCACAGCGAGTTGTTCAGACGACACGACCGACTTCAGTCCGCCGTCCAGGAAGTCCCGAGCAGCAGCGACCGCTGCCGCCGTCAGACTCGGATCGGTCCGGACGTCGACGATGCCGAGCAGTGGGATCTCGCCCCGGACGAACATCTCCGGCGGGCCCGCGAGATCATGCTGGACGAGATCGGTTCCGACGACGACATCACCGATCGCGAGATCGTCGTCCAGCGCGCCAGCGATGCCCGTGAAGACGATCGCATCGACGTGATGGTCACTGATCAACGACGCCGCCGTCAGCGCAGCAGCGACCTTGCCGATCCGTGATTGCACGACGGTGACGCGCTGTCCGGCGAGCGTCCCATGTCGGTAGAGCCGGCCGGCTCGCTCGGTGACGGTCTCGGCGACCAAGTGGTGGTGCAGTCGCTCGACCTCCTCGGCCATCGCGCCGATCACGCCGACATGCCCGTACCCGATGGCCATCGGGCCATCGTAGGATCTTCCGGCGCTCAGGCGCGCTGGGGTCGGCTCTTCGACGGGACCGAGCATGCGCGCATCGGCTGGCCGAAGAGCGGGTTGACCGGGCACACGCCGAACACGCCCGTTGCGATCGGCAGGACGCAGAACGCACAGACCGCCGCGCCGAGCCAGCCGCCGAGAACGAACCCGATGACGAACAGCAGCAGTCCGCCAACGACGCGGATCACACGGCCAGTCGGTGTGTTCATGAAAGTCAGGAATCGCATGAACTCATTATACCCCCATGGGTATAAATGGGACAGCTGGGATCGGGTCCATGACGTGCGCACAGTGTCACCACCTCGGCCGACTGGCTGACACCACCTCCAGCGGCGTCCTCCCCGGCGACGCGATCACATCCGGGGTGAGACCCCTGATGTGATCCCATCCGGGGTCGGGTGCTTGACTGGCGCGATGACCGCAATCTCCGAATCCGTCCGCCTCGAGACCGTCGCCGCCGACGTCGGCGACATCGCGCTCGTGATCGTCGACAACCCGCCGGTGAACGCGCTCAGCTGGCACGTTCGCCAGGGGCTCTTCGACGGGATCAGCAAGGCCGTCGAGGACGGCGCGAGGGCCGTGATCGTGATCTGCGACGGACGCACGTTCATCGCCGGCGCGGACATCAGCGAGTTCGGCGGCAATGTGCCCAAGGCCGCCGGCCTCCACGAGGTGCAGGCAGCGATGGAGAACGCTGCGGTGCCGGTCATCGCGGCGATCCACGGCACCGCACTCGGCGGCGGCCTCGAAGTCGCGCTGTGCGCCCATTATCGCGTCGCCGTCGAGTCGGCGAAGTTCGGTCTGCCGGAGGTCAATCTCGGCTTGTTGCCAGGTGCGGGGGGCACGCAACGACTCCCCCGGCTCGTCGGAGTCCCGAAAGCGCTCGAGATGATGACGTCGGGTCGCCACATCGACACCGACGAAGCGCTCGCAGCCGGCCTGATCGACGACGTCACCGCCGGCGGACCTGTCGAACTGCGAGATGCCGCCATCGCGTTCGCATCCAACGCCGTCGCCGAGAACCTGCCGCTCACCAGGGTGCGCGACCGCGACGACAAGGTGCTCGATGCCCGGGGCAACGACAAGTTGTTCGGAGACTTCCGGGCCTCGATCGGCCGCAAGACCCGCGGCTTCCTCGCCCCGGAATACAACATCCAGTGCATCGAGGCCGCCGCGAACCTGCCGTTCGACGACGGCCTCAAGGTCGAGGGCAAGCTCTTCATGGAGCTGATGACCGGCCCGCAGTCGGGCGCGCAGCGCTACGCGTTCTTCGCCGAGCGCGCAGCCAACAAGATCCCCGACATCGCCAAGGACACCCCGC
>JBGSII010000020.1:0-3100 GCA_041742555.1 Ilumatobacteraceae bacterium | reverse complement strand
GGTCGGCGCGGGCGCCGTCGTGCTCTCCGACGTGCCCGACGGTGTCACCGTGGTGGGTGCTCCGGCGAAGGTCGTGCGCGGCTGAGCGGCGACGACCTCGCGCTCGAACCGTCTGCCTCGGTCACTTGCGCACCCGCTCTTCCCACCCGGAGACTCTCCTTCGATGCTCGAAGGTCTCGGAGAGATCGTCACTGAGCATCTGGAAGAATTTCTGGATGTTCGGGGAGTAGTCCCTCTCCTTGCGCGAGAGACCCCGCCACGACGGGAAGTAGATCCGCTCCACCTCCGGGCTGCGCAGCCCCTCGAGCAGCCGCTCGTAGTGATCCGCGGTCAGCGTTCCCGTGAAAGGGTTGGCGACCGGCAGGGGCAAGTCGGGCCAGACCCCTGCTTCCTTCGACACCAGGAGGTTGTCGGGAGTGATGAAGACGAGCGGACCGTCGCCCGGGGTCGCGCGAAGGAACTCGGCCTGGGACACGATCCGCCGGGTGCGGGCGTCGTCGGGGAGCCAGACCCCCTGCAAGAAGTGCGCACGGGGCGGCGTCCCGCGCCGCGCGTGATCGATCCCGCGCACGAAGGACGGCCACTCGAGACGCGCGGTCAGCACGGCGTGGGGAATCACGACGAGCGCGAGTGCTGCGAGCGATAGACCGACCTTCCACGGGATGCGCGCCATCCCGCGCGTGCCGAGCGTCACCGCTCGCAAAGTGTCGAGGAGCAGGATGCCGTAGGGCAGGAGCAGACTCGAGAGATAGGCGGCGTTCGGTCGGCTCGCGTAGTAGGCGAACCAGACCAGGATCGCGACCGAGGCGAAGACGCGCAGTCCGCGCTGCGGGGAGACCGGGCGCCGGCGATCGATCCAGCTCGAAACGAGCACGGCGACCGCGTGCCCGAAGACCACGACCGCCAGCGGATCGAACGCGGCTCGCGAACCTCCCGCTCCGCTCAGGAAGATCGAGAGGAAGCCCACGAGCGCCCCCAGCGAAGCAAGGCTCGGCCACCCGCCGAGGCAGACGCGATGCAGGAGAAGGAAGCACGCGAGCGCAGCGTTCGGCCACGACGTCGGGAAGCATGTCGGCGGTGACGATGCCCGCAGCGACGGCGTCCTCGAAGTCGTGGCACACGTAGGCGATCCGGTCGGCCCATGACACGACTTCGCCTTCCGGTGTTTGCGGTGCGGGCAGGCTCCACGAGTGGTTGCGGATCCCGTCGAGCGTCTCGGCGCACAGGTTCAACGGCCGCAGGGTGACATCGGCGCCCCAGGGAGCGTGGTCGAAACCGCCATCGAGGTACGGCGACAGGGCGTCCTCGCTCGCATGGCCACCCGGGCCGTGGCCGCAGTCGTGGCCGATCGCCATCGCTTCCACGAGCGGCACGTTGAGGCTCAGCGACTCGGCGATCGAGCGGGCGACCTGGGCGACTTCGAGGGCGTGGGTCATCCGCGTGCGTTGGTGATCGTCGGGGAACACGAACACCTGGGTCTTGCCCGCCAGGCGCCGGAAAGCCGAATCGTGCAGTATCCGGTCGCGGTCTCGTTCGAAGCAGGTCCGGAACGGGTCGGGCTCCTCGTCGATGGCCCGGTTGCCGGCGCCCAGTGCCAGAGTCGCGTTGCTGGCCAGCGTTGCGGCCTCATGTTCCTCGCGGGCTTCTCGTGTCCGCACCACGGCATCGCCGACGGTTGCGGTCGAGTCGGCATGGGCGACGACGACGTCGTCGGTGCCGTGGCCGGTCATCGTGGCAGCCCACCGTTCGGCGCGATCCTCGGCCGAGTCCGGGAACGGGAGATCGACCATGGGAAAACGATAGGAGATGGCGTCGCGTCGGGGGCGTTAGCCTCGAAGAAATGTCGCAGTTCGTCGACGAGTGCCAACTGAACGTCCGCGGTGGTGATGGCGGCGCGGGCTGCATCAGCTTCCGCCGTGAAGGTCCCGAGTCGATGGGCGGACCGAACGGCGGTGATGGCGGCAACGGCGGCGACGTCTGGCTGGTCGCCGATCACAACGTGTCGTCGCTCCTCGCATTCCGCGACCACCCGCACCGTCGGGCGGACGATGGGGTGCACGGCAAAGGCAAGGACATGCACGGTCGCCGGGGCGAGTCGCTCGAGATCACCGTGCCAATGGGCACCGTCGTGTTCGACATGTACTCCGGTGACATGCTCGCCGAACTCGTCAACCACGGCGACCGCTGGCTGTCTGCTGCGGGCGGGCGAGGCGGGCGCGGCAATGCCAAGTTCCTGTCGAACAAGCGGCGGGCGCCGAGTTTCGCCGAGCAGGGCGAACACGGCGAGCAGCGCTGGCTGAAGCTGGAGCTCCGGTTGATGGCCGACGTCGCGCTGGTGGGCTTCCCGAATGCCGGCAAGTCGACGTTCATCAGCGTGATCTCCGCAGCGAAGCCGAAGATCGCCGACTATCCGTTCACCACGCTCGAACCGAACCTCGGCGTCGTCCGTGTCGACGATGCCACCGAGTTCGTGGTCGCTGACATCCCGGGTCTCATCGAAGGTGCCAGCGAAGGCAAAGGCCTCGGGCACCGGTTCCTGCGCCACATCGAGCGGGCGAGAGTGTTGTGTCTGCTGCTCGATCTGGCCTCGATGGACGGCGTCAGCCCGCAAGAGCAGGAGCGCATCCTGCTGCACGAGTTGGGCGCGTACCGCCCCGACCTGTTGGAACGCCCTCGGGTGGTCGTCGGCACGAAGGCCGACGTCGTGCAGGTCGACGAACTCGCTGCCCTGGGATGGGACGGCCCGATCATGTCGTCGGTCACCGGCCAAGGCGTCTCGGACGTGGTCGGACAGCTCGCCCGCGAGGTGCACGATGTCCGCCAGGGCATCGAGTGGGAGGAAGGCGTCGTGGTGCTGCGGCCCGAGGTCAGCGGTGCCGCAGTCGAACGTGTCGCCGACGGCGAGTTCCGCCTGCTCGGACGCGACGTCGAACGCGTCGTCGCCCTCAACGATGTCACGACGCCCGAGGCGTTGTCGTACATCGACTACCGACTCGAGCGCCTCGGCGTGCCCAAGATGCTGTCGAAGGCGGGTGCTCGCGAGGGCGACATCATCTGGATCGGTGAGTTCAGCTTCGAGTACTCACCGGACCTCTGAGGC
>JBGSII010000019.1:0-4264 GCA_041742555.1 Ilumatobacteraceae bacterium | reverse complement strand
ATTGAGCACGTTCGTGAAGGGCAACCCGGTGAGACCGATGCGGCTGACCATCGTGTCCGCGGCGCCACCGTCCATCGAGCCGCCCACGGCGAACTGCATGTCGGACCACTGCTTGCCACAGTCGGCGAGGGCACGCCGGATGGCGATGACACCCTGGTCCATCCCCGAGACGCCGTCGGTGCGGCCGAACTCGTGCATGCCGATACCGACGATCGCGACGTTGCTCATGACGATGCTCCTTCTGAAGCGGCGGGCTGTGTGGGGGCGAACGCGTAGGTGACGACCTGGTTGCCGTCGTCGTCGATGCAGAGGGGATCGATCACCAACTCCATCTCCATGCCGATGACGAGCTTGTCGGGATCGGACTCGGTGAGGCGAGCCTCGACGCGGAGCTGGCCGGGGAGTTCGACGTAGCCGACGCCATAGGGGACGAAGTCGTCACCGGCCGGGCCGAGGTACGGCGGCGACTTGGGTGGGAATGCCTGCACGGTCCATGTCCACAGCGTCCCGGTCGTCGCGAGTTCGACGTCTTCCTGCTGGTCGAACATGCACTTGGGGCACCCGCTCTGGCGCGGGAACATGTGGTTGCCACAGTTCGTGCAGCGACTGCCGAGCAGCTTGGGCTGCCCGTCCTCGATGGAGAAGATGCCGTCTGCGACGGCAACAGTGGTGGTCATGTGGGTCCCCTCAGCGCTCGATTATTGATCGTTCGGTGAGAAACAGTAGCAGTCGGCTTCTCAGGCCGACGCAGTGAACCACCCGTCGATCAGTGCGTCGAGTTGGCACTCGAGGTCGTTCTGGTCGACGTCGACCCCTGACACCTCGTCGACGTGGGACAACCCGATCAACAGCAGGTAGTACGCCTTGACCTGGGCTGATGAGAGCCCGGCGAGACGCTCGAGTCGGTGAGCGTTGTCGGCCTGCCACGCGGCGAGGAGGTTGCGGACGTCGGGCTGGCGTATCGCCGCGCAGTGCAACTCGGCGACGAGGATCCGCGTCGACGCGAAGTTGGGGTGCAACCAGTAGCGGGCGATTTCGCGAAGGCCGGCTTCGCCGGGGAGCCGGGTGGTGCTGATCGCGTCGAGGGCGTGCTTGCTCGCTTCGACGAGCAGCGCTGCCTTGCCGTCGAAATGGCTGTAGATCGCCGGGGTCGACACCTCGGCGCGCCGCGCAATGTCGGCGAGGGTCGCGCCCTCGTAGCCGAACTCGACGCACGAGTCGATCGCCGCGCGCAGCAGCCGCTCGCGCGTCGGCGTGCCTGAAGCGTCGACTTTCGGCGGTCGGCCGATGCGACCAGGGGAGAGGTCGTGCTCGGTCATGTCGGGTGATGACCCTACAGATCCACGCTCTCGCCCTGCGGAGAGAACGGATCGACGAGCTGTCCGTGCCGTCAGTGGTGGACCAGACAGAACTCGTTCTGCTCCGGATCGGCCATGACGATCCATCGCGTCCCGGCTTCCACGATCTCGTCGCTGAGCCGCGTCGCTCCGAGCCCGACGAGCCGATCGCATTCGGCTTGCAGTTCGTCACCGACCTCGATGTCGATGTGGAGCCGGTTCTTGCCGCCCGAGCGCCCCTCGGGCACCTTCTGGAAGATGAACTTCGGCCCAGACCTACCAGCGGGCGGAATGGCCGAGCGGTACTGCTCGAACGCTCCGAACTCCTCGTAGCCGAGTGCCTCGACCCAGAAGGCCTGAAGCGCATCGACATCGTCGGCATCGAGCACGACGTGAACCGGGCGAAACGCCATGCGCGTGATGGTAGTTCGCGACGTCGGGCGCCGCGCCGTGATCGACGGCGGCCCGTCGGGTAGCCGCACGACGCGGGAGGCACCGACGAACCCAGACCGTCACGCTGGCTCAGGGCAGGTCGATGATGACAGCGATCGTGTCTCGAATCTGTGACAACGCCAGCGGCCCGACGTTGCCGAGTGTGTCGAGGATCCGTGCCGGTGAGACGGCGCGGAGATGCTGGCACTGGGCAGCAGACGACCGTTCGAGTCCGTTGGTCGGGTCCGGCTCGATGACGATCTCGGTGTGGAAGTCCCGGAGCGTGCTCGTCAGCCGCACGACCTGGATCACGGTCGGTGCGGCGTCGAGAATGCGTTGCGCGGTGACGACGACGGCTGGATGGAGGTAGCCGGCCTCGCGCCCCTCGGGCTGTCCGAGATCGAGGTTGACGATGTCACCCGAGCTCTGCATCGAGCCATGCGGTCTCGTCGTGGCGGAGTTCGCGCTGCAACTGGCGCCCGACGTGGTCCTGGCGCAGCGCGCGGACGGCGAGCGCGACCGTGTTGCCGACGGTGGTGTCGAACTCGGCTGCGAGGCGCTTGAGTTCGTGGTGGGTGCTCACGTCGATCCGGACGCTCGTACTCTGCATGCAAATCAGCATACACTCGACGAGCCATCAGCCAGCCCCTGGTCGGGCTCGTTGCCGGCGGTCGTGGTTCGATCGGCGGGGCACCTACACTTCATCCGTGGTGACACATGACGGTGGGGGGCCGTGAGCACGCAGGAGATCCCCGAGGGCACGGTCACGGTGTTGTTCACCGACCTGGTGGAATCGACCCAGCTCAACCAGGCGCTCGGCGACGACGCCGCCCGGCAGATCGGCCGGCAGGTCGACGAGCTGGCCCGTCACGCAGTGGCGTCGAATCGCGGCGCGCTCATCAAGGAGATGGGCGATGGCCTGATGGCTGCGTTCTCGTCGGCGCGCCGCGCGATCGCAGCAGCCCGCGAGATGCAGGTGCAGATGCGCCAACTCCACCGCAACGGGCTCGACGCGACGGTCCAGATGCGAATCGGCCTACACACCGGTGAGGTGATCGACGAGGACGGCGATCTTCACGGCGAGACGGTGATCATCGCGAAGCGGATCGAGGGTCTCGCACCGCCGGGCGGGATCCTGGCCTCCGAGACCGTGCACGGCGTGCTGGGCACCGCCCGCGACGAACTCGTCGACCAGGGTGCCGCCGAGCTGAAGGGCATCACCGCCGACTGGCGCCTGTACCTCGTGCCGCTGCCGGCCGAGGAGGACGAGGCCGCGTCGGGCCTCGCCGACACCGTGCCCACGCCGTACATCGGGCGTGCCGCCGAGCGTGAGACGTTGCGCACGATGCTCGAATCGGCGGTCGGTGGCCATGGCGGACTCGTCCTGATCGGTGGGCCGCCCGGCCAGGGCAAGAGCCGCCTGACGCGTGAGGCCACGGCGATGGCCGAGCGACTCGGGATGGTCGTGTACACCGGCAACTGCCTCGACATGGAGTCGCCGCCGCCCTACCAACCGGCGATCGATCACCTCGAACAGGCCGCCCGGACGGCCTCGCCCGAAGGATTCCGCACGGCGCTCGGTGTGAATGCTCCCGAGGTGGCGAAGCTCCTACCGTCGCTGCGCCAGCGGTACGACGACATCCCACCGTCTCCGGATCTGACGCCCGAGCAGGAGCGCCGCTACATGCTGCACGGGATGGGGGAGTTCATCGAGCGGGCCGCGAACACTCGGCCGATGGTGCTCACCTACGAAGACCTGCACTGGGCCGACGAGTCGACGTTGCTGCTGCTTCGTCATCTCGGTGGTCGAGCGCGGCAGCTCCCGCTCGTGATCATCGGCACGTTCCGCGACGACGAGCTCGAATCGGGGCGACCGCTCACCACGGCGATCGGCCCGCTGTTCCGTGACGTCGGTGCGGTCGATCTTCGACCGCGTCCGATGACCGTCGACGAGGTGCGTTCGATGCTGACCGCACGCGCCGGGAGCGATGCGCCGCAGGAACTGGTCGACCTCGTGTACTCCGAGACGCAGGGCAACCCGTTCTTCGCCGAGGAGCTGTTTCGTCATCTGCGGGACAACGGACGGCTCTTCGACGACGAGGGACGCTGGCGGTCGGGCTTCGAGATCGGCGACACCGAAGTGCCGCAGGGCGTGCGCTTGATCCTCGATCGGCGCCTCGATCTGCTCGGTCCCGACCACCGCAAGATGCTGGCGTCGGCGGCAGTGATCGGACGGACGTTCACCTTCAACACGCTCGCCGCGGTGTCGAACGCCGACGAGGACGAGCTCTTCGATGCGTTGGAAGCGGCCGAGCGCAGCCATCTGATCGAGGAGCTGCCCGCCGATCACCCGGCGGACTACCTGTTCGTACAGGAGCAGATCCGCCAGACGCTCGTCGGCGAGCTGTCGCTGGCCCGGCGTCAACGGGTGCATCTTCGCGTCGCCGACGCAATGGAGCAGCTCGGGTCGGCGTCGGCGGTCGAGCTGGCGCACC
>JBGSII010000018.1:0-2088 GCA_041742555.1 Ilumatobacteraceae bacterium | reverse complement strand
AATCAAGCCCGGACAGCCCACCGCTCCCACCCGGGACCTGATCTCACGATCGGCAGCGGCGGCTGCACGTGACGGTGCGAGTCAGATGTCGAGTTCGGCGGCCGGGGCCGGCGCTGCGGACGCTCGGGCATCGATCCACGCTCGGACCTGTGGGAGCAGCGTGAGGAGCCCGATCACTCCGGCGATCGCGACCGACACGCCGACGACGAGCAGATTGTCGATGAAGACGGCGACCAGGATCCCGCCGAGGATCATCCCGACGCCGGACAGCGCGAGCGCGGCGCGACCTTTGCCGTTGTCGGTCAGCTTGCTGGCAGCGCCGGCTGCCGTACTCGTCGTGCGATCCAGGACTCGTTCGGCCCAAGCGAACTCAGTAGCGAGGATCACGAGACCGAGGATGATCACGAGGACTCCTGGGCCCGGCAGTGCCAGCATCGCCAGGCCCGCCAACAGCACGGCGATGCCGGCAATGAAGATGATGAGCCGTTTGGCGTTTCGGGCGATGACCCGCAACCAGGCGGCTGGTGAGTGCAACTGCATCGGTCCAGTATCGATGGTTCGGCGTCGTATGGAACCCCGAAATCCCGAACTGGTCCCTTCTGGCCCCGACTACGGTCGTCAGGCGTGACCCGTTTCGACCCGCCGTTCGTCAACGCCGAGCGAGCTTCGCTGCTCGCTTGGCTCGACTATCAGCGCGAGACCCTCGCCATGAAGTGCGAGGGTCTCGGGGCCGAGGCGCTGTGTCGGCGCTCGGTGCCGCCGTCGACCATGTCCCTGGTCGGGCTCGTCCGGCACATGGCCGAGGTCGAGCGGAACTGGTTCCAGCGCGTCATGTCGGGACATGGCGATGACGTCGCCGGTCCGATCTTCTACGATCGAGAGACCAATCCCGACGGCGACTTCGATGACGTCGCACCCGCGACCGTGGAAGACGACATCGCAACGTGGCGGCGCGAGATCGCAGCGGCCGATGTCGTCATCGCTGGACTCGATCTCGACGACCGCCGTTCGTCTGCGCTCGGCAACGAGTTCGATCTGCGTTGGGTGTTGACCCACATGATCGAGGAGTACGCCCGCCACAACGGCCACGCCGATCTGCTCCGAGAGGCCATCGACGGCGTCACCGGCGACTGAGTAACACTTGGCGTCAGACACCAAGCGTTACGTTCAGGAGAGCCAGGCGGGGCGGTTCGACTCGTACTCGTCGATGGCGTCGGCGTGCGTGAGTGTGATGCCGACGTCGTCGAGGCCGTTGAGGAAGCGGTGTTGGGTCTGCGGGTCCATGGGGAACGCCTCGTCGATCCCGGCGGCCGGCACCTCGACCTTCAGTTGCTCCATGTCGACGACGATCTCGGTGTCGGCGTCCGCTTCGATCGCCGCCCAGATCGCCTCGACGGTGGCCTCCGGAACCACCACCGGCACGAGGCCGTTCTTGGTGCAGTTGTTGCGGAAGATGTCGGAGAAGCTCGGCGCGATCACGGCGTCGAAGCCATACTGCTGGATCGCCCACACGGCGTGCTCGCGTGACGAACCCACGCCGAACGCAGGCCCGGCGACCAGAACGCTCGCCTGGGCGTAGCGCTCGTCGTTGAGCACGAAGTCGCGATCGTCGCGCCACGTCGAGAACAGTCCTTTGTCGAATCCGGTGCGCTCGACTCGCTTGAGCCAGTCGGCGGGGATGATCTGATCGGTGTCGACGTCGGAACGCTTGAGCGGCACCCCGGTTCCCGTGATCACCTGTACGGCCTTCATGACGTGGCTCCTTCCAGGTCGGCAGGTGTACAGAACGTGCCCTTCACGGCGGTCGCGGCTGCAACACCGGGGGAGACGAGGTGTGTTCGACCGCCACGACCCTGGCGTCCTTCGAAGTTGCGGTTGCTCGTGCTGGCGGCCCGCTCGCCCGGTGCGAGCTTGTCGGGGTTCATCGCGAGGCACATCGAACAGCCGGGCTCGCGCCAGTCGGCGCCCGCAGCGATGAAGATCTGGTCGAGTCCCTCGGCGATTGCCTGCGCCTTGACGGCGTGGCTGCCGGGAACGACCATCACGCGCGGCACGGTCACCGTGCGCCCCTCCATCACGGCAGCGGCG
>JBGSII010000017.1:0-5868 GCA_041742555.1 Ilumatobacteraceae bacterium | reverse complement strand
GCGCGGTCGCAACCGCCGATCGGCTGGGTTCACCGGGGCGGCTTGTCGGGACATCACGCGGCGGTCGTCCGAGGCCACGTTCGTAGGTGTCGATCGCAACGACACGGCTGACCACCCCGACGATCTCGACGTACCGCTCCCGCGTCAGGCCGCTGGACTCGAGGTCGTCGACGACTCCTGCAGTGATCGATGCGGCGTCGTGCGCCACCGCGACCGTTGCACGCTTCGTCGCCGCGTCGAGGCCGACGGAGGCGTCCCGATCGCGTGCGATCCAGATCAGATCGACGCGCTCCGCGCCGGTGAGCCACGTGCCGGGCTCGCCGAGCTCGGACCACTGATCGTCGACGACGGCATCGATCGCGGCGGCCATGTCGAGGTCCATCAGCGCATCGTGCCACGAGCGGAGCGGGACTGGTGGCGGCGGTCAGTCATGAACGATCCGCACGCCCTGCCAGAACGCGATGCGTCCCTCGACGAGACGTCGCGCGAGCGGCCAAGGATGTTCGTACGCGAACGCAGCGTTCGGTGCCACCTCTCGTTGCCCCTGGACGTGCCAGTAGCTGGCCTTGCCCTTCCAGAAGCACCTGCTGGTCGTGGGACTCTCGACCAGCGCATCCAGGTCGACACTGCCGATCGGGAAGTAGGTCATCCCCTCGATCTTGCGCACGTCGTCGCTCTCGGCGATCACCACCCCGTCGAAGACTGCTCGCGTCATGCGTCCGGAACCCGGTCGGGTATCGGCTGGATTCCCGTCGGAGCCGCGTCAGACGGACACCCCGACATGCCAGCGACGGATCTCGTCGATGAGGCTCTGCAACATGGCGGCGGCTTCGTCCGTCGCCCCGGCCCGGCCGGTGGCGAGCGCACCGAACAGACCGGCCTCGAGGAGCAACGCTCGCCCGCTGCTCGTGCCGTCTTGGATCTCACCGGCGCGCTCGGCGCGCCGGAGGGCGTCTCGAAGCGCTGATCGGAGCTGCTCGCGGTGCGACGACGCAGCGGTCACCACCTCATGGTCGGCCTCGCCGACTTCCACCATCGAGTTGACGACGAGACAGCCCGACGGCTGATCGTCCGAGACGATCCCTCGCCGCACCCATTCGACGAACTCCACGACGTCGTCGACACCGTGGCTGCCGTGAGCGAGAGGTTCGATCGCAGCGCCGACGAAACTGCGGTAGCGATCCATCGCCGCCAGGAACAACCCACGCTTGTTGCCGAACGCCGCATACAGGCTCGATCCACTCACGCCGGTACGTGCGGTGATCTGCTCGATGCTCGTCGCCTCCAGGCCCTGCTCCCAGAACAGGTGCAGCGCGACCTCGGTGACCGCGTCGACATCGAACGATCGCGGTCGCCCTCGCACTGGCGTCGATGACGTTTGGGGGCCCGCTCCGTCCATATCTGGAATATACGATACAGAAATCGGGTTCTGTCATCACCGTTCCAGAAATGCTGGACACCGCACATCAGGAGTGAACGACATGCCCAACGCCCACATCGACCCGACGCTGACTCCGCCGCCGACGACTGCACATCGCACGCAGCGTGCGAGCCACCCCGACGATGCTGGCTATCGAATCGAGCATCCGAGCGCTTTGGACGTGCTGCGCGACCTCCACATCCCGTCGGCTGATCCGGGCCCTGGCGATCACGTTCCAAACTTCGACCTCGTCACCGTTGACGGCGGCCGGTTCGCGAGCGACCAGTTCGACGGAAACGGCTGTCCGGTACTTCTCGTGTTCGGTTCGCTCACCTGCCCGATCACCGAGAGCGCCGGTAGTGGTCTCGTCGAACTCCATCGCACGTACGGCAACTCCGTGCGATTCGTCGTCGTGAACGTCAGAGAGGCTCACCCCGGCGAACACACCCCGCAGCCCACGACGATCGAGGCGAAGACACGCCACGCAACGCGCCTCCGTGATCACCACGGCATGGACTTCGAGGTCGCCGTCGACGACGTCGACGGCACCGTGCACCGAGCGTTCGGGACACGCCCGAGTTCCGCGTACCTGATCGACCCGGCCGGCGTCATCGTGTTCCGCGCCCACTGGTCCAACCTCACCGGCGACCTCGACGCTGCGCTAGCTGCAGTCACCAGTGGCCGACCGATCGCCAGGCCCGCGGTCGGTGGGACGCTGCAGGCCATGACGAAGATGACCGGGCACGCGTCAACAGCGTTCCAGAGCGCCGGGAGCGGCGCGATGGCCGACACCTGGCGGGCCGCACCGCCGTTCGCTGCGATGATCTCCATCTCTCGGTTGTTCGGGTTCCTGCCGAAGAATCGCCGCGGCGTGCCGACCATGCTGACGATGGCAGCGGCGATGGCCGTCGTCGTTGCTGCCATCGTCGCGGTGTGGTGATCGGCGGCGATCAGTGAGGGTGGCTCACGGGTGGAGGCCCCCGTACGGGATGCCTGCGAGGTGATACATGTCGCGATCGAACGTCGTGAGGTCATCGACACACAACTCAGCGAGGTGAGCGTGGCCGCATGCACGCGCCAGCACGGTCATCAGTTCGACGGTCGAGTCGAGGAAGCGGGTCAGTCGCCGGGCGGCGTCCTCGACGACGAGGCGTTGGCGCAGGCCCGGCTTCTGGGTGGCGATGCCGACGGGACAGTTGTCGGTGTTGCACGCCCGCATCCCGAGGCAGCCGATGGCCTGGAGCGCCGAGTTGGAGATCGCCACCGCGTCGGCGCCCAGCGCGAGGGCCTTGACGAAGTCGACGTGGGTGCGCAGACCGCCCGTGATCACGAGGGTGACCTCCGAGTCGCTCGCGTCGAGGTGTCGACGGGCTCGCGCCAGCGCCGGGATCGTCGGCACCGAGATGTGGTCGCGGAACATAGCGGGTGCCGCTCCGGTGCCGCCGCCGCGTCCGTCCAAGATGATGTAGTCGACGCCGATCTCGAGCGCCGCGTCGATGTCGTCCTCGATGCGCTGCGCCGACAACTTGGCACCGATGGGAATGCCGCCGGACACCTCGCGCACCTGCGCGGCGAGATCGCGGAAGTCGCCGATCGTGCGTAGATCGGTGAACGTGGCGGGCGACACCGCATCCGCGCCCTCGTCAAGGCCGCGCACCTCGGCGATGCGGCCGACGACCTTCTTGCCCGGCAGGTGGCCCCCGGTGCCGGTCTTGGCTCCCTGCCCGAACTTGAAGTGGAACGCCTGCACTTCGCGCACCTTGTCCAGCGACCACCCGAACTTCGCCGATGCGAGTTCGTAGAAGTACCGGGAGTTCTCCTCTCGCTCCTCGTCGAGCATGCCGCCCTCACCCGAACAGATGCCGGTTCCCGCACGCTCGGCTCCGCGAGCGAGGGCGACCTTGGCCTCCTGCGACAACGCGCCGAAGCTCATGTCCGACACGAACAGCGGGATGTCGAGGCGCAGTGGAGCGTCAGCTGATGCGCCGATGGTGACGTCGGTTCCCACCGGTTCGTCGAGGAGCGGGCGTCTGGCGAGCTGGGCGGTGACGATCTGGATGTCGTCCCACGCCGGGAGACGATCGTGGGGGACTCCCATCGCCGTCATCGGGCCGTGGTGACCGACCTGCGTGAGCCCGTTCGCTGCGAGTTCGCGGATTGTTGCGACGTGGGGTTCCTCCGGTGCGCCGTGGACGTCCTGGTAGGCGCCCTGGTACGCACTGCGGTCGTAGGGCTGAGGATGTTCGAGTTCCCACCCACCGACTTCGTCGGCGTCGACCATCACTTGGTCGTTCTCGATCCACGACGTGAACTTCGGGAGCCGTTCGTAGTTGTTGTACGCGCTGATTCCGGTGCGGAAGCTGTAGTCCCAGCCGTGCACCCCGCACACGAGGTCGTCGCCGCGCACGCTGCCATCGGCCCGAAGCGCTCCACGGTGATCACATCGTCCGTACAGCACCGAGTGCTCGTCGTCGTAGCGGACGATGACGAGGTCGACGTTGCCGACGAGCGCACCGGTGGGCTCGCGATCGGGCACGTCACTCCAGCGGGCGATGGGAAGTGGTCGCATTGGTCTCCGTTCGGCTCCAGGGATCGGCTCGAGCTGACGCCCGGCCGGGCCACACTGTCAGAGAACCCGCTCCGACCGCACGCCGTTCCCCACTTCGGCTCGACAGCGACCGCTCGGACCGGTGTGACGGCAGTGGTGGAACAGATCCCCGCACGGCAGGGTTCCGTCAGCACCGACCAGGAGGACTCCGGACATGGACCACGAACTCGACGAGCGACACGACCTCACTCGCCACACGCTGCACCGCATCGCCAACCATGTGCTCGCCCGGGCGCAACACGCGGCGACCGGGGAACTCGGGCTCCGCGCGACGCCCGGCGGATTCGGAACCATCTCGATCCGGCCCGATCGCGAGCGACTCCGCGTCAGCGGCGCCGCACTCGTGCGTGAGTCCACGGCGCCGAGCGGCACCTGGACCCGGTCGATCGCCATCGCCGGAGCGACGCTCGGCGAACTCGCCGAATTCGCCGACGTGGATCTGACCGCCGAGTTCTGGGCGGGCCACGACACGCCACCGGTCGGCGACGTCGACGAACAGATCGATCTCGACGCTGCCGCCGCTCGACGCATCGCCGACTGGTACGCCGTCGTCAGCCAGGCGCTCGACCAACTGGTGCACGGTGCGCCGGCCTTCGCCGCACCGTCGCTCGTTCAGCTGTGGCCGGAACACTTCGACGCCGCACTCGACATGGCGTTCGATGCCGCCGAGCCCACGGCACGCCGCGTCAACATGGGCGGCTCGCCCGGTGACGGCTTCCACGCTGCCCCCTACGTCTACGTCGGACCGTGGACGCCCGAGCGACCAGGCGACGTCGCGTTCTGGAACGCGCCGTTCGGTGCGGTCCTCGGCCACGACGCCCTCATGGCAGCGCCGGACCCCGTCGACGCAGCGTTCGCGTTCTTCCGCACCGGACTCGAACGGCTGACAGGATGAATGCGATGGACGAACACGCGCCCGCACCGTCGACCGAACCGGTCCCCGCCCCGTCGGGGCCCTACGAGTGGCACAAGGTGCTCGGTTCCGACGAACTCGCTGATCAGCGGGTCACCACCGTTGCGGTGGGACGTCGCACCCTCTGCATGACGCGGGTCGGCGACACGTACGGAGCGCTCGACAACGCCTGCCCGCATCAGGGCGGCCCGCTCGGGGAAGGGTCGATCGAGCGCGGATGGCTTCGCTGTCCGTGGCACGGCTACGACTACTCGCCGTGCAACGGCACCCCGCCGCCGCCGTTCGACGACGCACCCGAGGCCCATGCGGTCGAGGTCCGAGACGATGGCGTGTACGTGGCACTCGCGCCCGAACCGGAACGCGGACGCACCGTGTCGGACGTGCTGGTCGAGACGATGACCAACTGGGGTGTCCGGGCGGTCTTCGGGATGGTCGGGCACTCCAACCTCGGCTTCGCCGACGCGTTGCGTCTCGCCGAGGAGCGCGGTGACCTCCGGTACGTGGCGATCCGCCACGAGGGTGCCGCGGCATTCGCCGTCAGCGCCTACGGCAAGCTCACCGGCCAGGCGGCCGCCTGCTTCGCGATCGCCGGACCCGGCTCGACGAACCTGCTGACCGGTCTGTACGACGCCCGTGTCGACCGGGCACCGGCACTCGCGATCTCCGGGCAGGTGCCGTCGAAGGTGAAGGGCCGCGGTGCGTTCCAGGATCTCGATCTCGACCGGGCGTTCGCCGACGTGGCCGGCTACAGCCAGACGGTGCAAGCAGGATCCGATCACGCCGAGCTGATGACGATGGCGTGCAAGCACGCAATCGTGGGGCGCGGTGTCGCCCACCTCGTGCTGCCCGACGAGGTCCAGACCATCGCGTCGGATGCGTCAGCGGGCGGCCCCGCCGGACGTGTCGGCGACCGGCGAGTCGCACCGC
>JBGSII010000016.1:0-8385 GCA_041742555.1 Ilumatobacteraceae bacterium | reverse complement strand
CCCTTGAACAGACCGGGAACCTTGGGCTTCTCAGGCATCAGAATGCGACCTTCAAGATGGCGGTGACGGCGGTGTTGGCGAGCGCCAGCGGGATGAGCACCTTCCAGGCGAACGTCTGCAGCTGGTCCTCACGGAAACGGGGGAAGCTGAAGCGCACCCACATGATGATGAACGTGAGCACCAACATCTTGGTGAACATGATCAGCGGGCCGGCCAGGTTCATCCAGTCGTCGACGCTTTCGAGCGTGTCCCAGCCGAACCACTCGAACGGAATGCCCCAGCCGCCGAGGAACAGCACCGAGGCGATCAGCGCGAACACGCCGGCGGTGGCGAACTCGGCGATGAAGAAGATCAGGAACCGGAAGCCGGAGTACTCGGTCATGTAGCCCGACACGAGCTCGGACTCGGCGATCGGCATGTCGAACGGTGCCTGGGTGAGTTCGGCCTGCACCGCGATCATGAAGATCAGGAACCCGACGAACTGGGTGAAGATGTAGGGGTTGCCGATCCCACCCCAGCCGAAGATCTCGCCCGTGTTCTGCTCGACGACGATCGTCTGGAGGTTCATCGAGCCGGCCTGGATGACCACGCCGAGCGTGGCCAGCACCATCGGGAGCTCGTAGGCGATGAGCTGACCGGCGGCTCGGAGACCACCGAGGAGCGAGTACTTGTTGGCGCTCGCCCAACCGGCGATCAGGATGCCGAGCACGCTGACCGATGCCACGGCGAGGCCGTAGAAGATGCCGACCTCGAAGTCGGTGAAGAACGCATCGGGGCCGAACGGGATGACCACGACGAGCAGGAACGTCGACACGAGCACGACGAGCGGAGCGATCTTGAAGATGCTCTTGTCCGCGGCCTCGGGCGCGAGGTCCTCCTTCTGCATCCACTTGCCGACTTCGGCGACGAGCTGCAGCGAGCCGTACGGGCCGGCCTCCATCGGGCCGAGGCGGCTCTGCATGAACGACATCATCTTGAACAGGAACAGGTACACGATGGTGCCCGCGGGCAGCAGCACGGCGACGAGGCCACCGAGCACGCGCAGCAGCGACTGGCCCCAGTACGGGATCTCAACGGCGAGAGAACTCATGCAGCGGCCTCCGGGCGCGCGACGAGGGAAGCGCCAGCGACGAGTCGCAGACGAGCGAGGAGAACCAACGGGCCGACGAGGGAGTCCAACATCATCGGTCGATGTCACCCAGGATGAAGTACAAGCTGGCGAGGATCGTGATGATGTCGGGGACGTAGACGCCCTTGAGCGCCCAGGGCACGATCGAGATGTTGTTGAAGCTCGCCGACCGGATCTTGACGCGGAACGGGCCGAGGTCGCCCTTGGACACGACGTAGTAGCCCATCTCGCCGAGCGGATTCTCCGTCGACACCCAGGCCTCGCCGGCCGGCACCTTGATGATGCGCGGCACCTTGGTCATGATCGGGCCGGCGGGAATCTGATCGAGCAGCTGCTCGACGATCTTGCACGACTCTCGGGTCTCCTGGAGCCGGACCCAGCATCGTGCCCAACTGTCGCCGTCGGGATGGGTCCACACCTTCCAGTCGGCCTTGTCCCACGCCATCGGGAGCTGCTGGTCGCGGCGAAGGTCGTGGTCGACACCGCTGGCGCGCAGGTTGGCGCCCGACAGCCCGTAGTCCTTCGCGACGTCGGCGGGAATGATCCCGATCCCGCGCATCCGGCTCTGGAAGATCTCGTTGCCGAACAGGAGGTCCTCGATGATGTCGCAGAACTCGCGGAGCTTCACCATCACCTGGCGGGTCTCGTCGATCCACCCCTTCGGCAGGTCGTCCTTGAGACCGCCGATGCGGTCGAAGTTCGGATGGAAACGCCCTCCGGTGGCACCTTCGATCAGGTTGAGGACGTACTCGCGATCGCGGAACGCGAGGAAGACCGGCGTGATCGCACCCATCTGCACGCCGAGGTCGCCGAGAAACAGCGACACGTTCGCGATCCGCGACAGCTCGAACAGGATCGTGCGGATCACCTGGGCCCGCGGCGGGGCCTCGATCTCCATCAACTTCTCGGCGGCGAGGATGAAGGGAACCTCGTTGGCGAAACTCCCGAGCCAGTCGATGCGGTTCACCAGGGTCGTCACCTGGGGGAACGTGCGCACCTCGGTGAGCTTCTCGTAGCCACGGTGCATGTAGCCGCACGACGGCTCGGCCCACACCACCTGCTCGCCGTCGAGACGGCAGATGATGCGCAGTGTGCCGTGGGTCGCGGGGTGCTGCGGGCCGATGTTGAGGGTCATCCCCTCGGTCTCGAGTTCGACGTTGAGACGTGCGTCGGCAGCCTGGCTGGCGATGTAGCTCAGCTGCTGACGATCGGAGAGGGTGGTCACGACTGTTCTCCTGCGGGCTCGTCGTCCGCTGCGCTTTCTCCTCGCGCCGCGTCCGGCTCGTCGCTGGCGCTTCCCTCGCCGGCTGTGCCTTGCTCCGGCATCGGTTCGACGTCGACGATTCCGGGCCACGGCTTGATCATGCGCGACAGCAGCGGGAAGTCCTTGCGCAACGGGTAGCCCTCGAAGTCGGTGGGGAGATACATGTTGCGCAGGTCGGGGTGCCCGTTGAATCCGATGCCGAACATCTCGTGGGTCTCGCGCTCGTGCCAGTTGGCCCCTGCAAAGACCGTGGTCCACGAGTCGACGGCGAACGGCTCGTCGGGCACATCGGCCTTGATCGTCACACCGACGTGACGGTCGAGGTCGACCAGGCGGGCGAACACCTGGAAGCGGGTGGCGCCACCGGTGACTCCCTGACGGATCTCGGTGTCGGGTTCCACCGGCTCGGCCGTGGGATCCTCCTCGCCCTTGCCGTACGGCGAGGGCAACCAATCGAGGCCCGACAGGAAACTGAAGAACGTGAAGCCTGCAGCCTTGAGCGCCTCGGCGGTCTGGCGCCACGCGCCGGTCTCGACGCGGATCCACAGGTCGTCGTTCGGCGAGATGTGGCTGTCGATGAGCGCGTCACCGATGCGACGGCGGAGGTCGTCGACGATGCCTTCGCGCAGCCCGTCGCCAGGGAGCGCGAGTGGCTGATCGTCGGTCTCGGTGACGTCACTCAATGGGGCCACCGCCCACGACGATGGGCTCGCGTTCGGGTACGGCCGGAGTGTCGACGGCGGGTGCCTCAGCGACGCGCTTGCGCTCTCGGGTGGCCTGGTTCGTGGTGAACTCGTCACCGCGCCACTTGGCGGCCATGTCCTCGTTCTTGATCCGCTGTTGGAGCAGCACCACCCCCTCGAGGAGCGCTTCGGGGCGCGGCGGGCAGCCGGGGATGTACACGTCGATCGGGATGATCTGGTCGACGCCCTTCGTCACCGAGTAGCTGTCCCAATACGGGCCGCCACAGTTTGCGCACGATCCCATCGAGATCGCGTACTTCGGCTCGGGCATCTGCTCCCACAGACGGCGGATGGCGGGCGCCATCTTGTCGGTGACCGTGCCCGAGATGCACACGAAGTCGGCCTGACGTGGGCTGGCCGGCAGCGGAATGACACCGAGACGCATCACGTCGTAGCGCGGAGAGCCGAAGGCGGCACCCATCTCGATGGCGCAGCAAGCAAGCCCCCACTGGTAGACCCACAGCGAGTACGAGCGGCTCATGTTGAACAGCTTGGTGAGAGGAGCCGGCATCCGGCCCCGATCGACGAGACCCATGTCAGTTCCACGCTCCGATCATGACGAACAGCCTCACACCCACCGCAGCAGTCCCCGCTTCCAGGCGTACACGAGGCCGTCGAGCAGGAGCACGATGAAGATCAGCATGGCGACCAGCCCGAAGGTGCCGTAGCGCTCGATGTTCGCCGCCCACGGGAACAGGAACACCGCCTCCACGTCGAAGATCACGAACAACAGGGCGAACACGTAGTAGCGGACCTGGCTCTGCGACCAGCCGATCCCGACCGGGTCGACACCTGATTCGTACGCGATGCCCTTGTCGTAGTTCGGCTTCGATGGTCGAACGAGCGCCGCCAAACCGAGGAGGATGCCGCCGACCGCGAGGGCAGTGAGGCCGAACCAGACCACGGTCAAGTAATCGCGAAGGAACTCCGACATCGGGTCGAGAACTTATCAGGGGCCGGGAAATCCCACCCAAATGTGAGCCCGGCCGCCCGTGCCCGAATCGGGGAGTTCTCAGGCTCGAATGCGGTCGCCGTTCACGTCCGCGGGGACTGTTACCTTGGTGCCAACTCACCTGAATGTGACCAACCGGAAGAGACCGAAGCATGATCAAGGACCAATCGATGGGGCGTCGTCTGGGCGCCGAGTTCCTCGGGACCTACCTGCTGGTGCTCGGTGGGTGCGGCGCCGCCGTTCTCGCGGCCAAGTCGCTCGTCAGTACCACCGGGGAAGCTGGAGAGGCCACGGGCAGCTACAACCTGGGCATCGGGTTCGTCGGGGTGTCGATGGCGTTCGGTCTCACCCTCGTGGCCGGCATCTATGCATTCGGTCTCATCTCCGGCGGGCATTTCAACCCGGCGGTGACAGTCGGTCTCGCCACGGCGAAGCGGTTTGCCTGGAAGGACGCTCTGCCGTACATCGCGACTCAGGTGGTGGCGGCCATCGTTGCAGCGGCAACGCTGTGGGTGGTCGCTCTCAATCAACAAGGCGCAACCCAGGAGCTCCTGGCAGAAGGCGGTCTCGCGTCGAACGGATTCGGGACGCACTCCCCAGGCATGTACACCATGTTCGCCGCGCTGATCGTCGAGGTGGTGTTCACGGCGATCTTCCTCCTCGTCATTCTGGGAGTCACGGATCGGCGGGCGCCCATCGGCTTCGCAGCGTTGGCGATCGGTGGCGCGCTGATGCTGATCCACCTGGTGACGATTCCGGTGACGAACACGTCGGTGAACCCTGCGCGGTCGACCGGGCCGGCGGTGATCGAGTTGCTCGCTGGAGAGAGTTGGCCGATGGCCCAGCTTTGGCTCTTCTGGGTCGCTCCGGTCATCGGTGGCGTGTTGGGTGCCGTGATCTACACCTTCGTCGGTCGCGACATTCCTGAGACCTCGGACGAGCACGTCGCCGTCGAGCCTGCCTGACGAAGCAGAACCGTCACCTCACGCGCCGTCGAGGATGGGGGCGAGGTGGGTTTCGGCCTCTTCGATCGTCCAGCCCTTGCGGGCGGCGTAGTCGGCGAGCTGGTCACGCTTGATCTTGCCGACGCCGAAGTACTTGGCGTCGGGATGGGCGAAATAGAGGCCTGACACCGACGAGCCCGGCCACATGGCGAACGACTCGGTCAGCTCGACGCCGACGGCGTTGGGCGCGTCGAGCAGATCGAACAGTGCGATCTTCTCGGTGTGATCGGGTTGGCTCGGGTAGCCGGGCGCCGGGCGGATGCCCCGGAACGACTCCTTCAACAGGTCGGCGGGCGTGAACGACTCGTCGGGGGCATACCCCCACAGCTCGGTGCGGACCCGCTCGTGCATCCGCTCGGCGAACGCTTCGGCGATGCGGTCGGCGAGCGCCTTGAGCAGGATCGACGAGTAGTCGTCGTTGGCCGCCTCGAACCGCTCGGCGATCGCGATCTCCTCCGGCCCGGCCGTGACGACGAAGCCACCCACCCAGTCGTTGATCCCGGAGTCGACCGGCGCGACGTAGTCGGACAGGCCTAGGTTCGGCCTGCCGTCGGTCTTGGTGGCCTGCTGGCGGATCCCGTGGAAACGGCACCGTTCGGCGGTGCGGGTGTCGTCGGCATACACGACGACGTCGTCGCCGTCGGCATGCGCGGGCCAGAACCCGACCACCGCCTTCGGTCGGAACCAGTGTTCGGCAACGATTCTGTCGAGCATCGCCAGGGCGTCGTCGTACAGCGGCTTCGCGGCATCGGCGAACTCGGGATCGGTGAGCACCTCGGGGAACTTGCTGCGGATGCCCCATGTGCGGAAGAACGGTGTCCAGTCGATGTAGGGCACCAGCTCTGCGACGTCGTAGTCGTCGAACACCCGCGTGCCGACGAAGGTCGGTTCGACGACCGTCGTGTGGTCGAACGTGGCGACGAGGCGGTTGGCCCGAGCGACATCGAGTGACACCCGATCGCGCTCGACCGTGGCTCGGGCATGCGACTCGACGACGCGGGCGTACTCGGTCTCGAGTTCAGCGAGGAATCCCTCGCGCTGCGTGTTCGAGAGCAGCGCCGAGATGACGCCTGACGCCCGACTGGCGTCGCCGACGTGGACGACCGGGCCGTGGTACGCGGGGTCGATCTTCAAGCTGGTGTGCAGCCGGCTCGTCGTCGCGCCGCCGATCAGCAGCGGCGTGGTGAACCCGAGGCGCTCCATCTCGGTGGCGACCCGAACCATCTCGTCGAGCGACGGCGTGATCAAGCCCGAGAGCCCGATGATGTCGACGTCGCGCTCCTTCGCCGTGTCGAGGATCGTCTGGGCCGGCACCATCACGCCGAGGTCGATCACCT
This sequence comes from Ilumatobacteraceae bacterium, assembly GCA_041742555.1. GTDB lineage: Bacteria > Actinomycetota > Acidimicrobiia > Acidimicrobiales > Ilumatobacteraceae > Sva-07. Next base: position 1,956 of record JBGSII010000016.1, on the reverse strand, counting down.
CGTAGTTCGAACAGCCGAGCACGACGCCCACGATGTTCTTGCCGATGTCGTGCACGTCGCCCTTCACGGTCGCAAGCAGGACCGTGCCGGCTTTCGACGCCGCACCGTCCTCACCCTCGGCTTCGATGAACGGCGTCAGATACGCAACCGCCTGCTTCATCACTCGCGCCGACTTCACGACCTGGGGCAGGAACATCTTGCCCGCCCCGAAGAGATCGCCGACGGTGTTCATTCCGCTCATCAACGGGCCTTCGATCACGTCGACGGCCCGATCGGCAGCGGCTCGGGCCTCCTCGACGTCCTCCTCGATGAACACGGTGATCCCGTTGACCAATGCGTGATCGATACGACGAGCGACGTCCCAGGATCTCCATTCAGCAGCAGCGGGATCGACCGCATCGGAGCCATCACCGGCGAACCGCGCGGCCGCATCGAGGAGTCGCTCGGTGGCATCGGGGCGACGGGCGAGCACGACGTCCTCGCACAGCTCACGCAGCTCGGGATCGATCTGGTCGTACACGGCGAGCTGGCCGGCGTTGACGATGCCCATCCGCATCCCGGCCTCAACCGCTTTGAGCAGGAACACCGAGTGCATCGCCTCGCGCACCGGCTCGTTGCCGCGGAACGAGAACGACAGGTTCGACACGCCGCCGGAGATGTTGACGTACGGCAGTTCGTCGGTGATCTGCTTCGTCGCCTCGATGAAGTCGAGCCCGTAGCGATTGTGCTCCTCGATGCCGGTGGCGACCGCAAAGATGTTGGGGTCGATGATGATGTCGTCGGGCGGGAACCCGACCTCGTCGACGAGGAGGTGGTACGCCCGGCGGGCGATGTCGACCTTGCGCTCGACGGTATCGGCCTGGCCGACCTCGTCGAAGGCCATCACGATGACAGCAGCGCCGTAATCGAGACACGTCCGGGCCTGCGCGAGGAAGGCCTGCTCGCCCTCCTTCATCGAGATCGAGTTCACGATCGGCTTGCCCTGCACACACTGCAGGCCAGCCTCGATCACCTCGAACTTGGACGAGTCGATCATGATCGGCACGCGGGCGATGTCGGGCTCGGAGGCGATCAGATTCAGGAACGTCGTCATCGCCTGGACGCCGTCGATCAGTCCGTCGTCCATGTTGACGTCGATGATCTGGGCGCCGCTCTCGACCTGCTGCAGCGCAACCTCGAGCGCCTCGCCGTACTCGTTGTCCTTGATCAGGCGTCGGAACTTCGCCGAGCCGGTGATGTTGGTGCGCTCACCGACGTTGACGAACGGGATGTCGTCGGTGAGCGCGAACGGCTCGAGGCCCGACAACTCCAGCCTGGGCGTGCGAGTCGGGACGATCCGCGGCGCCTTGCCGTCGACGGCCCCGGCGATCGCCGTGATGTGCGCCGGCGTGGTGCCGCAGCATCCGCCGACGACGTTGACCAGCCCGGCGTCGGCGAATTCGCCGACGAACGCGGCGGTCTGTGCGGGCGTTTCGTCGTAGCCGCCGAGTTCGTTGGGCAGACCGGCGTTCGGGTATGCACACACGAACGTGTCGGCGACCGTCGCCAACTCCAGCACGTGGGGGCGCATCTCCTCGGCACCGAGCGCGCAGTTGAGTCCCACCGTCAGCGGCTGGGCATGGCGGATCGACTGCCAGAACGCTGCAGGAGTCTGACCGGACAACGTGCGACCCGACCGGTCGGTGATCGTGCCGGAGATCATCAACGGCAGCGCGGTGCCGTGGGACTGCATCGCACGACGGCTCGCGACGATCGCCGCCTTCGCGTTGAGCGTGTCGAAGATCGTCTCGATGAGGATTGCGTCGACGCCCCCGCGCAGCAGGGCCTCGACCTGTTCCTGGTACGCATCGGCGAGCGCCGCGAACGTGACCGCCCGGTAGCCGGGGTCCTCCACCTTCGGCGACAGCGACAGCGTCACGTTGGTCGGTCCGACGGCGCCGGCGACGAACCGCCGGC
>JBGSII010000015.1:0-8310 GCA_041742555.1 Ilumatobacteraceae bacterium | reverse complement strand
GACGTGTCGGCCGACATCCTGCGCGCGACTCGCCAGCGATCGGGCGACGACTGGCTGGCGGCCGAGGAGCGCCTGCGCGAGCGAGGCTGGCTCGACCCCGACCTTGCATTCACGGAACTCGGCAGGGAGCGTCGGGACTGGATCGAAGCCCGCACCGACGAGTTGGCAGCGGCGCCGTACGACGCGATCGGTGTCGACGGCTGCGCTCGGATCCGGGAGCTCTGCCGACCGATCAGCACGGCGATGATGGGAGCGTTCGCATGACCGACTACACGGTCCGCGCAATCGGCTGGGTGACGTCGCAGCGGGCAGCTCGCCTCGATGATGGCTGGGGCGACGTCGAGAGCACGATCCGACTCGACCCCGACCGCTTCACCGCAGAGGCGCTCGCCGGTCTCGACGACTTCTCCCACATCGACGTGATCTTTCTCTTCGACCAGTTCGACGAGGCGAAGGTGTCGGTCGGGGCCCGCCACCCTCGGGGCAACGAGGCCTGGCCCGAGGTCGGCATCTTCGCCCAGCGAGCCAGCTCGCGCCCGAACCGGCTCGGGCTCACGACCTGCGAGGTCCTGGGCGTCGAGGGGCTCGAGATCAGGGTGCGAGGTCTCGACGCGATCGACGCAACGCCCGTGCTCGACATCAAGCCGCACATGCGCGAGTTCGCCCCGAGAAGCCCCGTGACGCAACCGCAGTGGTCGTCGGAGCTCATGGCCGGCTACTGGTGACGTCCCCGATGCGCCAGGCACATGATGGACGTGCCGCAAGCTCGACGACACCTGCTAGATAAGAACCATGCCATTGCGTGTCGTGATCGCCGAGGACGAGGCCATCATCCGCATGGACCTCCGCGAGACCTTGGAAGAGGAGGGCTACGAGGTCATCGGGGAGACGGGCCGGGGCGACCAGGCCGTCGAACTCGTGCGCGGGCTCCAGCCCGACCTCGCCATCCTCGACATCAAGATGCCGGGGATGGACGGGCTGGAAGCAGCCCGGATCATCAACGGCGAGAAGATCTGCGGCGTGCTCATGCTCACGGCGTTCAGCCAGCGCGAGGTCGTCGAGCAGGCACGCGACGCCGGCGCCCTTGCGTTCCTCGTCAAGCCATTTCAGAAGAGTGACCTGATCCCGGCGATCGAGGTCGCCATGGGACGCTTCCACGAACTGCGGTCGCTGACCGGCGAGATCGACGCCCTCGGCGAACAACTCGAGTCGCGCAAGGTCATCGACCGCGCCAAGGGCGTGCTGATGGATGAGCTCGGCATGAGCGAGACCGACGCGTTCGGCTTCATCCAGCGCACCGCGATGAGCGAACGGACCCGCATGCGCGACGTCGCCGACCGAATCCTCGACGGCTCGCTGCGACCCGGCGTCGACTGAGGCCCGCGATGGGTACCTACCTCGTCGTCGATGGCAACTCGCTGACCTATCGGGCGTTCTTCGCGCTCCCCACCGACATGGCGACCGCGAGCGGCCAGGTCACCAACGCGGTGTTCGGTTTCACCTCGATGCTCATCAACGTGCTCAAGGACCACACCCCCGAGGGCGTTCTGGTGGCGTTCGATCGACCCGAGCCGACGTTCCGGCACGAGGCGGAGCCGCTGTACAAGGCCCAACGCGAGGCTGCCCCCGACATCCTTCGCCAGCAGATGGGGCTCGTGCGCGAGGTGCTCGACGCGGTCGGGATCACGGCGATCGATCTGTCCGGATGGGAAGCCGACGACATCATTGCGACCGCCACCGACCGCCTCGTCGACGCGGGCCACCAGGTGATCATCGTCACCGGCGATCGCGACAGCTATCAGCTCGTCCGGGACCCCGACGTCAAGGTGCTCTACAACAAGCGCGGCGTGAGCGACTACGCGTTCTACGACGAGGCAGGCATCGAGGAACGTACCGGTGTGGCACCGTCGTTGTACGTGCAGTACGCCGCGCTGCGGGGTGACAACAGCGACAACCTTCCAGGCGTGCCGGGGGTGGGAGAGAAGACGGCGGCCAAGCTGATCAACATCTACGGCGGCCTCGACGGCATCTTCGAACACGTCGACGACCAGACGCCGAAGCTGCGAGCGAACTTGTCGGAGAACGAGGAGCGTGCTCGAAAGAACCTCGAGCTCATGCAGTTGCGTCACGATGCGCCGATCGACGATCTCGACATCGCCGACCTCGGTGTCACGCCCAACGCCGACGACCTGAAGCGGCTCTTCGACTTCCTGGAGTTCCGAACACTGGCCGGACGTCTCGACGAAGCCCTGTCGGCGATGGGGTCCTCGGTCGATCTCGGACCGGCCGACGACCGTGCGGAGATCGTCGCCGAAGTGACGACGGCATCGTCGCCGGACGAGGCGGCCACGGTGATCGCCGGTGCCGGTGCGCTCGACATCGCGGCGACATGGGTGGGCGAGCCCGGCCGCAGCCCACTCTCTGGCGTCGCCGTGGTCGTCGACGCGTCGGTCGCCGAGGTGCTGTGGATTCCGGCCGATGTTCTCGCCGACGATGCCGTTCGCAGTGCGCTCGGATCCCACACCAACCTGCGCGGGCACAACGTCAAACCGTTGATGCGGTCGTTGCTCGAGTTCGACGTGGAGGTACGTGGGCTGACGCTCGACACGGCGATCGCCGCCTACCTCATCGACCCTGCCGAGGCCCGCTACACGCTGCCCGACCTCATCGAGAAGTACACGAGGTTCGCCCGACCCTCCGACGATGCGGCGGGGGCCGGTCAACTCGACCTCGATGGCACCTCGCTCGGCGATGCCGAGTTGGCAGCTCGCGATGCCCTCGCCGTCAATGCGCTCGCGGACCCGATCGTGGCCAGCATGCAGGCGCAGGGAATGGCCGAGCTGTACCGGACGATCGAGAACCCGCTGGTGCTCGTGCTCGCCAAGATGGAACACGTCGGCATCGGCGTCGATGTCGATGAGTTGCGGGCGCTCGGCACGCGGTTGGCCGACGAGGTGCAGACCCTTCAGGCGCAGCTCCGTGAGGTCGCCGGCCGCGACGACCTGAACCTCAACTCACCCAAACAGCTGCGCGAGATCCTCTATGACGAACGCGGGCTGTCGCCGGGCAAGAAGACCAAGACCGGCTATTCGACCGACGCGGCAACGCTCGAGAAGATCAAGGACCAGTGGCCGGAGTTCCTCGAGCCGCTGATGCGGTACCGCGAGGTCGAGAAGCTGCGTTCGACCTATGGCGAGGGACTGCTCGCCGAGGTGGCGGCCGACGGCCGGATCCACGCGACGTTCAACCAGACCGTCGCCCGGACTGGACGGTTGTCGTCGGACCAGCCGAATCTCCACAACATTCCGGTGCGCACCGACGAGGGGCGCCAGTTCCGCAAGGCCTTCGTGCCGGCGCCCGGCACCACGCTGCTCGTCGCCGACTACAACCAGATCGAACTGCGATGCATCGCCCACCTGGCCAAGGACCCCGGGCTGATCGAGGCGTTCACGAGCGGGCAGGACATCCACAACGCGACCGCAGCGCGCGTGTTCGGCGTCGATCCGTCGAGTGTCACCGTCGAGCAGCGATCGAAGGCGAAGATGGTGTCGTACGGCCTCGCCTACGGCATGGAGGCCTACGGACTCGGACAGCGCCTGAACATTCCGACGGAGGAAGCTGGCGTCATTCTCGACGCCTACTTCGTCGCCTTTCCCAACGTGAAGGCGTACATGGATCGCACGGTGATCGAAGCCCGCGAACGCGGCTACACCGAGACGTTGTTCGGGCGTCGGCGCCCCATCCCCGAGTTGATGAACTCGAACTTCCGAGTGCGCCAGGCCGGCGAGCGCCAGGCGATGAACGCCGGCATCCAGGGCTTGGCCGCCGACATCTTCAAGGTGGCCCTCGTGCACATCGATCAGGCTCTGGTGGCCGGGAGGTACGACAGCCGCGTCGTGCTGCAGGTCCACGACGAGGTGATCGTCGAGGTGCCCGACGTCGAGCACGATTCGGTGGGCGACCTCGTGGTGGGGTTGATGCGCGATGCGGCCGAGCTCGACGTGCCACTGGAAGTCAACGTGTCGTGGGGAGACACGTGGGCGTCGGCGAAGGGCTGATCCCCGTGGACCGCGGGCGACTCGCGTCGTGAGTTGACGTGGAGCCGCGCGACCACTGGTTCGAGGAGCTCGCGGACCACCTCGGCTCGGCCTACGACCGCTACGCGCACACCAAGGGAACCGTGCAGGAGATCGACCACATCGTCGCCGCGCTGGGGCTCGCTCCCGGCCAGCGAGTGCTCGACGTCGGATGTGGTACGGGCCGTCACGCCCACGAACTGGCTCGGCGCGGCGTCGAGGTCCACGGAATCGACATCAGCGAACGCTTCATCGCGATCGCGAACGCCGCGAAACCACCCAGCGATGAGCGAGACGTCCGCATGCGGTCGGTTCGCTCATCGCTGGCCACGTTCGAGCGCGGAGATGCTCGTTCGATGGCGTTCGAGGCAGAGTTCGACGCCGTCATCTGCCTCTGCCAGGGAGCCTTCGGAATGATGACCTCCGACGGTGACGACGATGCGGTCGTGGCGGGAATGGCGCGGGCACTCAAGCCGGCCGGCCGCCTCGCCCTGAGCGCCTTCAACGCCTATTTCGCGGTGAAGTACCACGCAGGAGCGGACTTCGACGCGGCGACCGGGGTGTCGCACGAGGTCACGGAGATCCGCTCGGAGGCGGGTGAACTCAAGTCGGTCGAACTGTGGACAGGGTGCTACACCCCGCGCGAGCTCCGCCTCCTGCTCGCTCGGCACGATCTCGCGGTCGATTCGATCGCCAGCGTCGAGCCCGGCGCCTACTGCGCCGATCCGCCGAGTACCGAGTCCCCCGAGTTCCTCGTCCTCGCCCGCCGCCGCAACTCGAACGATGTCTGAGATGTGGCGCTGAGCGGGCACGTCTGCACATTTTTCGGGCTGGGATGACGTATTTCGGATCGAGTTTCGCACTGGTACCATGGTCGGCCGCGTCCGCGCCAGCGGAGCACCGTCCATCCACCACCACCCATCTCCTCAGATCCGTTCCGAAAGCAGTTCGTCCCTTGTCCGACACCGCAACCACCTCCGAGTCTCCCGCCAACCAGATGGGAACCTTCGACGACGAGGGCACGTACACCCCACGCGAAATCGTCTCCGACGATCTCGGCATGTCGTTCGCCGACGCGATCGACGGCACCATGGTCACCGTCGAGGACGGCCAGCTCGTTCACGGCACCGTGGTCAAGATCGACAAGGACGAAGTGCTGCTCGACATCGGCTACAAGTCCGAAGGCGTCATCCTCTCGCGAGAGCTGAGCATCCGCAACGACGTCGACCCGTCCGAGGTCGTGTCACTCGGCGAGCGTATCGAAGCGCTCGTGCTCACCAAGGAGGACAAGGAAGGTCGGCTGCTGCTGTCCAAGAAGCGGGCGCAGTACGAGCGTGCGTGGGGCGACATCGAAGCCAAGAAGGAAGCCGACGCCGTCGTCTCCGGTCCCGTCATCGAGGTGGTCAAGGGCGGCCTCATCGTCGACATCGGCCTGCGCGGCTTCTTGCCGGCGTCGCTCGTCGAGCTGCGCCGCGTGCGTGATCTGGCCCCGTACATCGGCGAGATGGTGCACTGCAAGATCATCGAACTCGACAAGAACCGCAACAACGTGGTGTTGTCACGTCGCGCCTATCTGGAGGAGAACCAGAAGGAGACCCGCGATCAGTTCCTCAACAACCTCAAGGTGGGCGAAGTCCGCGACGGCACGATCTCCTCGGTGGTCTCCTTCGGTGCGTTCGTCGACCTCGGCGGGATGGACGGGCTCATCCACGTCAGCGAGTTGTCGTGGAAGCACGTCGACCACCCGGGTTCCGTCGTCGCTGTCGGCGATCCCGTCAAGGTGCAGGTGCTCGATGTCGACTACAGCCGTGAGCGCATCAGCTTGTCGCTGAAGGCCACCCAGCAGGATCCGTGGCAGGAGTTCGCCGAGGGCCACCAGGTCGACCAGCTCGTCTACGGTCGTGTGACCAAGCTCGTCCAGTTCGGCGCGTTCGTCCAGGTGGGCGAGGGCATCGAGGGGCTCGTGCACATCTCGGAGATGTCCGCCCACCACGTCGACAGCCCGGAACAGGTCGTCACCCCCGGCGAAGAACTGTGGGTCAAGATCATCGATCTCGATCTCGCCCGGCGCCGCATCAGCCTGTCGATCAAGCAGGCCGCCGAAGGTGGCGAACTCGCCGCCGAGTACCGCGAGCACTTCGAGGTCGACTCGGCCGGCAACTGGGTCCAGGGAGAGGCATCTGCCGAAGCCGAGGCGGCCTGGTCGGAGTACTACGGCGAGACCGGTGACGATGCGGGCGACGCGCCGCAGGCTGCAGCGATCGAGGCCGACGCGGAACCCGCCGTGGAGGAAGACGCCGCCGAGTGATCCTGGTCGGTCTGACCGGAGGGATCGGTGCGGGCAAGTCGACCGTGTCGGCCATGCTCGCCGAACGCGGCGCCGTCATCGTCGACGCCGACCAGATCGCCCGAGATCTTCAGTCGCCGGGAAGCCCGGTGCTGGAGGCGATGGCCGAGCGGTTCGGGACACACATCCTGTTCGACGACGGAGCGCTCGACCGTGCCGCGGTCGCGAAGATCGTCTTCAACGACAAAGCTGCGCTGAACGATCTCAACGGCATCGTTCATCCCGCGATGCAGTCGGAGATCCAACGCCAGATCGACGAACACCGCTCGACCGACCGGGTCGTCGTGCTCGATTTCCCATTGCTCGGCGAGAACCCTCGCAAGGGACTCGCGGCGACCGTCGTGGTCGACATCCCGGTGGACGTGGCGGTCCAGCGTCTCGTCGACCAGCGCGGAATGACCGAACTCGACGCGCGAGCGCGAATCGACAGCCAACTGAGTCGCGACGAGCGCCTCGCAGCGGCAACGTACGTCATCGACAACAGCGGCGACCGCGACGCGTTGATCCAACGCGTCGACGACCTCTGGGCACAGTTGCTCGGACTCCCACACGTCACCGACTGAGGGGTTCAGCCCAGCATCGACAGGCTCATGTCGACCACGGGCACGTCGGGAGCAGGCGTCGCTTCGTAGCGAGCGAGATGATCGTCGCCGAGGTCGGCGAACGCCGCGTGGACCATGGTCCAGTAGGACTGGCGGATACCTGCTCGACGTCGGTCGCGAGCCTCCTCGTATCGCTCGATCGCGCTGCGTCGTGGAACGTAGGTCACGACGCGCTCGCGGGGTGCGCCGTCCTCTCGTCGGATCATGTCGGTGACGTCGGTTCGCTCGTAGTCACGTTCCCGCCAGTCGAGCAATGCCAGTTCGGCAGCGCTGACCCGCACGATGACGCCGTTGCAGCTCTCGTCGTCGGCGGTCACGAGTCCGAGGGAGACGACGAGCCCCTGCGTCACCGGGGTGCTGTCGTGCTGCCAGTCGCCACGCAGGTGTAGTGAACCGTAGTTCCATCGGCGTCCGTAGCCGTCGAGGTGGGCGACGACGACGTCGCCGTCGGGCACCGGCCGACCGATCGTGGTCGCCATCGAGGTCGGCGACACCAGCGACCCGTATCCGAAGACCCAGGCGCTCACGACCTGCCGGGGTCGGTGAAGAAGCGATCGACCGTCGATGTCAGCAGCTTGACGCCGATCGCGATCGCGCGTTCGTCGACGTCGAAGTGGCCCGCGTGCAGGTCGAGCGTCGGTCCTTCGGGATCTCGGACACCCAAGCGCACGTAGGTGCCGGGGACGTCGCGGGTGAACCACGCGAAGTCGTCGCCGCCCCAGCTCTGTTCGACCTCGACCACCGACGTGTCACCGAACGCCGCACCGGCCGCCTCGCCGACGAGGGCAGTGACCGTGGCGTCGTTGACCACCGGGGGGACGCCGTGGGTGTACTCGACGTCGACCACCGCGCCGGATCCGGCGACGACGGAGCGGAGTTCGTGCTCGAAGATCCCCGGGAGTTGGTCCCAGACCGGCAGCGACGGCGTGCGGATCGACGCCTTGAGCGTGCAGTGCGTCGGGATGACGTTGGCGGCATCGCCCGCGTGGATCGAGCCGAAGACGACCTTGACCAGCGCAGCATGGTCGGCATCGAGATGGGCGACCTCGGAAGCGACGCGGCCCGGCAAGTCGGCGACGACGTTCGCTGCGAGGCCGACGAGGTCGACCGTCAGCTCGGGTCGCGCCGTGTGGCCTCCCGGGCCCGACAGCGTGATCACCGCCATGTCCGCCGCCGAGGAGATCGCGCCCGATCTCAGCCCGATCGTGCCGACGTCGAGCTTGGGCTCGCAGTGCAGACCCACGATGGCGGCGATGCCGCCGAGCCCGCCATCGGCGACGACGTC
>JBGSII010000014.1:0-12446 GCA_041742555.1 Ilumatobacteraceae bacterium | reverse complement strand
CCGAGGTCGGCCCCGGCGATTTCGTCGCCGTCGTGGGCGCCGGCGGCATCGGCGCCAACGCCATCCAAGGCGCGAAGCTCGCCGGCGCGCGGGTGATCGCCGCAATCGACCCGGTCGAGTTCAAGCGCGAGACCGCGATGGAGCTCGGCGCAACTCACACGTACGCCTCGATCGCCGATGCGATCGGCGCACTCGGCGACTCGACCTGGGGTCGTGGATTCGACAAGGTGATCATGACGATGGGCGTCGGCGATGGCGACGCGCTCGGTGAGGCGTTCTGGCTCGGCGGCAAGCGAGCCAAGATCGTGGTGACCAACATCCACCCGACCGTCGAGCAGTCGGTGGCGGTCCCGGGGGCGATGCTCACGCTCTTCGAGAAGCAGCTCATCGGTTCGTTGTTCGGATCGGCGAACATCCGCAAGGACATCCCGGCCCTGCTCGAGTTGTACACGCAGGGTCAGCTCGACCTCGACACGCTCGTCACGAACACCTACACGCTCGACGAGATCAACCAGGGTTTCGAGGACATGCGCAACGGTAAGAACATCCGCGGCGTTCTGATCTACGACTGAGCACCGCGAGCAACGCAGCCACATCCGTTACATCTGGGGTCTGACCCCAGATGTAACGCCGAGTTCGACTGGGGGTCGACAATGAAGAGCAAGGCAGCCGTCCTTCACGGAATCAATCAGGAATGGCAGATCGAGGAGATCGAGGTCGACGCCCCGAAGGCGGGGGAAGTGATCGTCGAGTGGAAGGCCGCGGGCCTGTGCCACAGCGACGAGCACATGGTCACCGGCGACATGGTGCCGCCCGAGGAGGCCTGGCCTTTGATGGGCATCGAGAGTATGTGGCCCGCGATCGGGGGTCACGAGGGGGCCGGTGTCATCGCCGAGGTCGGTCCCGGCGTCACCGGCGTTGCGGTCGGTGATCACGTGTCGGCGTCATTCATCCCTTCGTGCGGCAAGTGCCGGTACTGCTCGACCGGTCGTCAGAACCTGTGCGACGCCGGTGGAGGTGCCTTCCTGAAGGGCATGATCACCGATGGCACGAGTCGCCACCATCTCGCCGATGGCAGTGGCGACCCGATGCTGTTCGCGAAGCTCGGGACGTTCTCGCAGTACACCTGTGTGTCCACCGACCAGGTGATCAAGGTCGACACCGATCTGCCGCTCGAAGCAGTGGCGCTCGTGTCCTGCGGCGTGGCCACCGGTTGGGGATCGGCGACGAACCGCGCAGCAGTCGCCCCGGGCGACACGGTTGTCGTGGTCGGCATCGGAGGCATCGGAATCAATGCCGTGCAGGGAGCCGCGATGGCTGGTGCCCGGCGGGTGATCGCCGTCGACCCGATCGAGTTCAAACGCGAGAAGGCGATGGAATTCGGCGCGACCGAGACGTTCACCTCTATGGAGGAGGCATTCCCCGCGGTGATGGAGCTGACCCACGGGATGATGGCCGACAAGGTCATCATGACGCCCGGTGTGTTGTACGGCGACCTGATGGCGCTCGGTACGCAGTTGGCCGGCAAGGGTGGGACGATCGTGGTGACGGGTATCGCTCCGATGACCCAGACCGAATCGTCGGTCAACCTGTTCGAATTGGCGATGTGGAACAAGGAGATCAAGGGCACGATCTTCGGATCGCTGAATCCCCGGGCGGACATCCCGCGTCTGCTCGACATGTACCGCGACGGCCAGCTCAAGCTCGACGAGCTGATCACCAACCGCTATTCGCTCGAGGAGATCAACGACGGCTACCAGGCCATGCGCGATGGCACCAACATCCGCGGCGTGGTCGTGCATGGCTGACGGCGAACCCGCGACGACGCTGCCAGCGCCTCGCGAACTCGTTGCGTCGATCGGTTCGACCGTCGTCGGCCGCAGGCGCGAAATCGAACTGGTCGTCGCGGCGCTCGTCGCTGATCGCCACGTCGTCATCGAGGGCCCGCCCGGCACGGGGAAGTCGACGCTGTTGCGCACCGTCGCGCACGAGCTCGGTGTCGGCTTCGAGTTCGTGGAGGGCAACGCGGAACTGACACCGGCGCGGCTCGTCGGTCACTTCGACCCGGCGCGCGTGATGGCCGAGGGGTACGACGCCGACGTGTTCGTGGACGGCCCCCTCGCCTCGGCGCTGCGCGACGGCTCGCTGCTCTACGTCGAGGAGATCAACCGTGTGCCGGAGGAGACGCTCAACGTTCTGATCACCGTGATGAGCGAGGGCGAACTCCATGTCCCTCGTCTGGGCCGGCTCGCCGCGGCACCGGGCTTCCGGCTCGTCGCAGCGATGAACCCGTTCGACGCGATCGGGACAGCACGGATCTCCGGCGCGGTGTACGACCGGGTGTGTCGTCTCGCCGTCGACTACCAGACCGCGACCGACGAGCGTCAGATCACCCTCCGTGAGTCGGGTCGCGACGACCTCGACCCCGAGTGGGTCGCGAAGGTGGTCGAACTCGTACGTCTCACCCGGTCCCATGGTGATCTCCGCGTCGGCTCGTCGGTGCGCGGTGCCATCGACATGTGTGCGGTGGCGTGTTCGCTCGCTGCCGTTCGCGGCTCGTCCGTCGAGGCCGGGGACGTTTCGCTCGATGCGGCGCTCGTGGCTCTGTCCGGGCGCGTTCGGTTGCGGGAGGGCACCACGCGCTCGACCGAGGACATCGTGCGCGAGCTGTGGAAGTCGGTGTTCGGCACGACCGACGAGGGCAGGTCGAACGAGGGAAAAGCGAGCGCCCCGACCGGGGCGATGCCGGATCGCTGAACAGCCCACCTCCTGCCAAGGAAGGTGACGCCGCGGACGAGGAGGTGTCGAAAGCCCGGCGCAAGACCACCTCGCGACGTTCCCTCGAGCGCCAGCCGCACTTCGACGAGATCTCTCCGGAGGTCGGCGAACTCGACGAGGACGCCCTGTCGAAGGCGCTCGACGATGATCCCGACTCCACGCTGGCGCTGCTCGCCGAGCTCACCGGTGCGACCGACCCGAAGCTACGGGAGCTCGCGAGACGGCTGGCCGGACGGTTGTTCCTCGACCTCGCGAAGCGCGGGCCCGCGTCGCCGCGCGGTGTCGGTCAGCTGCGCACGCAGCGGTACCGACCCGACGGTGGTGACCTCGACGTCGATGCCAGCCTCGACGCGCTCGTCGCGTCGCGCGCCGAGGGCGCCGCCGTCGACCCTGATGATCTCCGGGTGCGGTCGTGGTCGACCCCAGGAACGGCCATCTGCCTGCTGGTCGATCGGAGCGGTTCGATGACCGGTCGACCGTTGGCCACGGCTGCGGTCGCTGCATCGGCGGTTGCGTGGCGAAGCCCGCAGGACTACTCGGTGCTGTCGTTCGGCAAGGACGTGGTTGCCGCCAAGAGTCAGGACGTCGTGCGGTCCAATGAGCAGGTGGTCGATTCGGTGCTCGCGCTTCGTGGGTTCGGCACGACCGATGTCGCGGCGGCGCTGACGGCCGCGGCTGATCAGCTGGCGCGGTCGAAGGCGGGTCGCAAGATCACCGTCCTGCTGTCCGATTGTCGGGCGACGGCGCCGGGTGATGTCGTTGCCGCCGCTCGCCGTCTTGCCGAGCTGGTCATCGTCGCACCGGAGTCCGACGACGCCGAGGCCCGTGAACTCGCGGAAAGCGTCGGTGCTCGTCTCGCGACGGTCTCCGGCCCGTCGGATGCGGCGGCTGCGCTGGCCCGGGTCCTCGATACCTGAGTGTTACATCTGGGGTCTGACCCCAGATGTAACACTCAGCACGAGATGTTCTTGTCCGGGACGACTCCGAAGAGGTTCTCCTCGGCCTGGACGTTCGGCAGGGTCGTCGCTGGCGCTGTCTCGGGCACGGTTGACCCCGCAGCTGCGTCGGTCGGAGCGGGCGCCGCGATCGTCGCCGGCGCGGTGGTCTCAGGGGTGGGCTCGATCACCTGGACCGGAGCATCACCGAGACTCGCCTCGCCCCGGAAGACCGAGAGGACCGCTTGCATGTTGTCGCCCCCGATCGATGGGACGAGGACCGAACTGCCCTGGATGGTCTGGGGAGTGGCGTTGATCTGAAAAGTGGTGATGGCGGCGGGGTCGACGCCGCTGAGGACGCCCGCGAACTCGAGCATCTTTCGAGGGGTCAGATCGGGGTCGGCCACGATGTACTCGGACAAGGTCTCGATGAGGCCGCCGGCGACGTCCGGGTTGTACGCCCCCTTGGCGAGCAGGGCGGAGACCGTCCGGCGCAGGAAGTCCTGCTGACGTGAGATTCGTCCCAGATCGGAGGTCGGGTCCTGCTGCCACTCACCACTCTCGTCGAGGTACTGCAGCTTGCGTGACCGCGTGTAGGCGAGCGCGTGGTCGCCGTCGAAGGTGAAACAACCAGCCACTGGCACGTTGAGGCCGGTGTTGGGATCGCGTACCGGCGTGGCGAACGGCACGGCGACGCCACCGACGGCATCGACGAGGGTCCGGAACGCACAGAAGTCGACCTGGACGAAATGATCGGTGTTGATGCCGAAGTTCTGGTAGATCGTGTCGATCAGCTTCTGGGGATTGTCGCGCTGGTACGCCTCGTTGATGCGGCCCTTGCGTGAGGTTCCGGCGATGTCGACGAACAGATCGCGGGGAAACGACAACACTGCGACCTGCGACGTGCTCGGGTTGACGCGCCACATCATGATCGTGTCGCTGCGCTCACCGAGGTTGGTCCGATCGCCGAACGCGGGCGCGTACGGCGAGGCGGGATCGATGCACGAGTTGTTGTCGGCGCCGGTGATCAGGAAGTTCTTGGCGTCGGGTTCGACCGGAGGGAACGTTTCCGGTGGAACGAGCGATGATGCGGTGGCGTTTCCGGTTTCGGTTTGGCTCGATGGCTCGGCGTCGTCGGCGGCCTCGGACGGGTCGACGATGGCTGGAGCGATGTTGCGGTCCTCGACCACACGTTGGCCGGCATACAAGGCGCCTGCAGCGCCGAACGACCCGATTGCCATGACGAACACCGCGGCGATCGTCAGTCGCTGTGGCCACGTCCGAGGAAGCCGCGTCGCCGACGCCGGCGTGTCGGTGGGCTTCGGTGGGGGTGGAGGCGGGGGAATGGAGGCGTCGACGTTCGACGCCGGCTCGATCGTGGATTCCGCAGCGGCATCGGGATCGGTCGAATCTGACATGTCGGCGACGACGATACTGCCCGGCGTCCCTCGCGTCCGTTCGCCGTGGCCGGTCAGGGGGTGACGACGACGACGGTGCCGATCTGTGCCCAGTTCCACATCCAGATCGCGTCGTCGGAGGCTTGACGCAGGCACCCTCCCGACAGGGCTTGGCCCAGTTGGGCGATCGTCTGGACGGGCCGGCCGTACTGATACGGGATGTCGTGGAACCCGATGTTGCCGCCCCGGTCACCCTTCGCGAACCGCACCATGTAGTTCCAGGTGATCGTCGGATTGTTGATGGAGAATGTGCGCAGCGAGCGTGACCAGACCCGGTACACGCCTGGACTCGGATCGCGAGGGTCCTGGCGACCGGAAACACGGTGCATCTTGATGATCGTGTTGTTCGCGTCGTAGGCCCAGACGGTCTGCTTGGACTTCGAATAGACGACGCGTCGACCCGAGCCGCTGTTCGCTGGCGGGTCGAACGGGCTCGGTGGTGGCGGCGGCGGTGGCGTGATCTGGAGCTGTGTTCCTCGGATCGGAGTCCGAGATGCCGCTGCTGGACCCGTGACCACGCCCGGGAGGCTGTTCAGGACGGGTGCAGCGAGCGAGGTGGTCGTGCTGCTGGTCGATGCGGGGTCGGGCACCGTGATGTCAGGAACCGTGATGTCAGGAACCGTGGTGTCGGGAACCGTGGAGTGACTCGTCGAGTCCGGAATCGTGGACTCCGGAATCGTGGAGTCCGGAATCGTGGTGTCGGCGAACGCGGGCGCGGCGATCGAGAGCAGACCGACCGCGGCAAGCGACGACAAGCCCAGCTTCGATGGCATCACGTCGATTGTAGGCGTCGGTGGTCCGACGTGGTGAGACCGCAGGCTGACTGCGAGCGGCGGTCAGTCGTCGTCGGCGAGCGTGACGCGCGTGGTCACCGTCTCCCCGTCGACGATCTCGAGATTGCGGATCGACCCGGCGTCGACGAGATCGTCGCGTCCGGCGTGGATGGCGACGTGCATGGCCAGCGGTGCCGTGACGACGAGCACCTCGACGACGGAGCGTTGGCTGCGCTTGGCCTCGGTCTTCGCTCGGCGAACCTGTGTGAGCACCTCGATCGTGACGTCGGCGAGGGCCGGGTCGCCGAATGGCGTGGACGCGTCGCTCGACGGGGCGGGCCACGGTGCCAGGTGCACGCTCGAGTCGTTCCACCAACTCCATGCTTCCTCGGATGCGAACGGCAGGATCGG
The DNA here is from genome assembly GCA_041742555.1 of Ilumatobacteraceae bacterium. Lineage (GTDB taxonomy): Bacteria > Actinomycetota > Acidimicrobiia > Acidimicrobiales > Ilumatobacteraceae > Sva-07. Next base: position 6,092 of record JBGSII010000014.1, on the reverse strand, counting down.
TGCGAACAGACGTTGCACTGCGCTCAAGGCCTCGCGCAGCGCCCGCTTGGCGGAGTTGGCGCGCTCTGGACGTTGTTCGTCGTAGGTGCGCCCCTTGACGAGTTCGACGTAGTTGTCGCAGAACCACCAGAAGAATGCCTCGGTGCGCTCGAGGGCTCTCGCGTAGTCGAACGCCTCGAATGCTGCGGTGGCGTCGGCGATCACCCCGTCGAGTTTGGCGAGCATCGACCGGTCGATCGGGTCGGTGACTGCGTCATCGAGGGAACGGTCGTCGGTGGGTGCGCCGAACTGCAACACGAATTTGGTGACGTTCAACAGCTTGTTGGCGAGCTTGCGCCCGACCTTCATCTGATCTTCGCTGAACGCGGTGTCGACACCCGGACGGCCCGAGGCCGCCCAGTATCTGACGGCGTCGGTGCCGTACGACTCGAACAGGTCGACCGGCGTGACGACGTTGCCCTTCGACTTCGACATCTTCTTGCGGTCGGGGTCGAGGATCCATCCCGACAGCGCGGCATGGGACCACGGCGCGCATCCGAACTCGTGGTGGCTTCGCGTCATCGTCGCGAACAGCCAGGTTCTGATGATGTCGTGGCCCTGTGGACGCATGTCCATCGGAAAGACGCGCTCGAACAGATCGCCGTCCTCCTCCCAGCCTCCCGCGATCTGGGGAGTCAGCGACGACGTTGCCCACGTGTCGAAGACGTCGGGGTCACCCGTGAATCCGCCGGGCTGGTCACGCTGGTCGTCGACGTAGCCGGCGGGTGTGTCGCTCGAGGGATCGATCGGCAGTTCGGATTCGTCGGGGAGGATCGGTTCGTCGTAGCGGGGCTCGCCCTGCTCGTCCAGCGGGTACCAGATCGGGATCGGCACACCGAAGAACCGCTGTCGGCTCACCAACCAGTCACCATTGAGGCCTTCGACCCAGTTGTCGTAGCGATGTTGCATGTGACCCGGGTGCCAGGTGACCTCACCGCCGCGGGCCACGAGCGCCGCACGGAGGTCGGCGTCGCGGCCGCCGTTGCGGATGTACCACTGGCGCGATGTCACGATCTCGAGCGGGCGGTCGCCGCGCTCGTAGAACTTGACCGGATGCTGGATCGGTCGCGGCTCGCCGATCAGCAGACCCGCGGCGGTGAGCTGGTCGACGACGACCTTCTGCGCTTGCTTCGAGCTGAGGCCAGCGATGTGGGCGTACGCGTCTGCGTCAACACCGTCGGGCGCGTCGGCGTGGAACCGGCCGTCGCGTCCGACGATCGCGCGCATCGGGAGGTTCAGTTCGCGCCACCAGGTCACATCGGTGGTGTCGCCGAACGTACAGATCATCGCGATCCCGGTGCCCTTGTCGGGCTGCGCGAGTTCGTGCGCCCGCACCTCGACCTGCTGGCCGTAGAGCGGAACCGTGACCGTCGTGCCGAACAGCGATTGGTAACGCTCGTCGTCGGGGTGAGCAACGAGGGCGACGCACGCCGCGAGGAGTTCGGGGCGCGTGGTGTCGATGTCGACGGTGCCGTCGCCGTCGGTGCGGGCAAACGGGATCTTGTGGTAAGCGCCTGGTCGTTCTCGGTCCTCCATCTCGGCCTGCGCGACCGCCGTGCGGAAGTCGACGTCCCAGAGGGTGGGTGCCTCCTGGCTGTACGCCTCACCGCGGGCGATGTTGCGCAAGAACGCGCGCTGGCTCGCCCGGCGCGACCGTTCGTCGATGGTGGCGTACTGGTGGTTCCAGTCGACGGACAGACCGAGGCGCTTGAGCAATCCTTCGAAGACCTGCTCGTCGAGTTCGACGAGCTCGTCGCACAGCTCGAGGAAGTTCGGTCGAGAGATCGGGATCGCGTGGTGGTTCTTCGGCGGATCACCTCGGAACGGCGGCTCGAAGCCCTCGGTGTAGTGCTGGCTCGGATCGCAGCGCACGCCGTAGTAGTTCTGCACGCGGCGCTCGGTGGGCAGGCCGTTGTCGTCCCAGCCCATCGGGTAGAACACGGCCTTGCCGCGCATGCGCTGATAGCGCGCGATCGTGTCGGTGTGGGTGTAGCTGAACACGTGGCCCATGTGCAGCGATCCGCTGACGGTCGGTGGCGGCGTGTCGATGGAGAACACGCCGTCACGCGGTACCGACGTGTCGAAGCGGTACGTGCCATCGGAGTCCCACTGGGCGACCCAGCGTTCCTCGATGCCGTCGAGCGTCGGCTTGTCGGGGATGTTCGCCATAGAGCGCCGAGGCTACCGACTCGCCCCCATGCCCTCCCCAGCACGTTTGCGTTCTGATTCGGATGACCCGCCCCATCCGGATTGCCACGCAAACGTGGTTGGGGGAGTGAAGTGGAAAGGTGCCGGGGCGGCCGGAGGGGGTGCTCGTACACTCGGAGATCGTGCTGCACCTCTACGACACCGCGACGCGATCCGTGCGCGAGCTGGCTCTGCGCGAGCCGGGCAAGGTCAGCATCTACCTCTGCGGACCCACGGTGTACGGCCCGCCGCACCTCGGTCACGGCCGTGCCACGCTGGTCTACGACATCCTGCGGCGGTACCTCGAGTGGACCGGGCTCGACGTGCGGCTCGTCTCGAACATCACCGACATCGAGGACAAGATCATCGAGCGCGCGCTGCGCGAGAACCGCCCGTGGCAGGACATCACCACCAAGTGCGAGGCGGTCTGGTGGCAAGCGATGGATGCCGTCGACTTCGAGCGCCCGACCGACACCCCTCATGCGACCGACTACGTCGACGAGATGGTGTCGATGATCGTTGAGCTCATCGAGTCGGACCACGCCTACGTGACCGACGACGGCGTCTACATGTCGGTCGAGTCGGTCGACGACTACGGCCTGTTGGCACATCAGTCGATCGACGACATGCGCTCCGGAGCCGGCGACCGCGACGTCGTCGGCGCTGCCGGCAAGCGCCATCCGGCCGACTTCGTGCTGTGGAAGTTCGCCACGGGTCCGTCGACCGAGAGCGACCCGGCGTGGCCCTCGCCGTGGGGCGACGGCCGCCCCGGTTGGCACTCGGAATGTGTCGTGATGAGCCTCGACCTCCTCGGCGAGGGCTTCGACCTGCACTGTGGCGGCCAGGACCTGCGCTTCCCGCACCACGAGAACGAACGGGCTCAGGCGGTCGCTCTCGGCAAGACGTTCGCGAATCACTGGATGCACAACGGGTTCGTCGTCGACGCCGAGGGCGAGAAGATGTCCAAGAGCTTGGGCAACGTGTCGAATCTGCTCGACCTGATCGAGCAGTACGACCCGCGCGCCTATCGCATGGTCCTGTTGCAGTCGCACTATCGCAGCCCGGTGAAGATCACCCAGGACGGCATCGACGCAGCGGTGAAGTCGCTCGCCGGGCTCGACGCATTCGTCGCTCGCGCCGGTGCGGTCGAGGGCGCGGACCCCGATCCCGAGGTGCTCGCCGAGTTCCGCTCGTCGATGGACGACGATCTCGACACGCCTCGTGCCACGGCGTTGCTGTTCGACACGGTTCGTCGTGCAAACGCCGCGCTCGATGCCCGCGACGACGAGAGAGCGGGATCCCTCGTAGCCGCAGTTCGCACGATCGCCGGGGCGGTCGGGCTGCGTCTCGGCTCGGAGGTCGAGATCGACGACGACGCGCTGGCACGCGCCCGGGCGCTCGACGCAGCGCGAGCTGCCAAGGACTTCGCGACGGCCGATGCGCTGCGCGACGGACTGCAGGCCGACGGATGGACTGTCGAGACCACCCGCGACGGCACGTCGCTGCGGCGGTGACCACGCTGGTCGATCGACCGGCGGACGCGGTCCCCTCCTCGGCGTCCGGCCCGCGTGCGCCGAGTTCTGCGATGGGCTATCAACCGTCGCTCGACGGCCTGCGGGCGTTGTCGGTTGGCGTCGTCTTGCTGTATCACGGCGGGTTCACGTGGATGCACGGCGGGTTCTTCGGCGTGGAGGTGTTCTTCGTCGTCTCGGGCTTTCTGATCACGTCGCTGCTGCTCGATGAGCACGCCCGCAACGGCGAGGTGTCGTTCCGCCAGTTCTGGCTCCGCCGGGCCCGGCGGCTGTTCCCCGCGCTGTACGCCGTGTTGCTCGCCGTCGCCGTCTGGGCTGCACTGGCGGGAACGGCGGAGCAGCAGGCTCAGTTGCGTCGCGACATCGCCTGGTCGGTGTTCTACGTCAACAACTGGGGCCAGATCCTCGGTGACGTGCCGTACTTCTCGGGTGAGCCGCCACTGTTGCGGCATCTGTGGAGCCTGGCGGTCGAGGAGCAGTGGTACCTGATCTGGCCACTCGTGTTCGTGGCGGTGCTGCGCCTCAGGGTGCCGCGTCACGTCATCGGCGCAGCGATCGTCGCCGCCGCCTTCGCGGTGTTCGCGTACATGTTCTGGATGCACTCGCGCACCCCGACGCCGCTCGGTGGTCCTCCTGCTGCGTTCGAGGGTGTCGACCGGACGAACTTCCTCTACCTCTCGACGGTCACGCGCGCCGGCGGGCTCCTCCTCGGCGCCGGAGCGGCGTTCTTCTGGCGACCGTGGCGATGGACTCACGCACCTGATGCTCCCGTGGGGCGCATACTCGACCCGGTCGGCGCTGCCGCGGTGGCGATGCTCGGTTGCGCTGCGTCGGTCGCCGTGCTCACCGAGGGATACGTGTACCAGTGGCTGTTGGCGCTGGTGTCGATCTTGTCGTTGGTGGCGGTGATGGTGGCGGTTCATCCCGCCGCGCTCGGATTCCGCCGCATCATGAGCTGGACCCCGCTGGTCGAGATGGGCAAGCGGAGCTACGGGCTCTATCTCTGGAGCTGGCCGATCTTCGTGATCGTCGGAGCCACCACCGGATCGGTGTCGAGGTTCATCTGGGCGATGGTGCTGACCGTCGTGGTCGCCGAGGCGTCGTACCGATACCTGGAGACTCCGGTGCGCAAGGGTGTGATCGGCCGCTGGTGGAACGATCGAGCGACGGTCACGTACTGGCCGCTCGCGGGCGGAGCGATGCTGGTGGGTGCGCTGGCCCTCTTCTACCTCAGTGTCGATCAGTTCAACCGGTTCGAAGGCGGCGACGAGGCCGTGTTCGAGCTCGAGGATCTCGACCGGACGGTCTCCGTCGACGGGACCGAACCCGCAGCGACGGCCCTCGACGAGGCGAACGGGTCACAAGGAGGTCCGACCTCGTCTGCGGCGCCCACCACCTCGATTGCCCCTGCCACCTCGGCGCGGTTGGCGATCGTCGGTGACTCCCAGGCCAACGCCCTGGCGATCAACCTGCCCGACGGCATCGAGGGGGTCTTCCCACAGGTGGTCAATGGGAGCGTCGACGGGTGCAGCGTCTACGACTCGGGCTCGGTGCAGAGTTCGGTCAGCTTCGCCAACAACTTCTCGATCTGCAAGGGGTGGCAACAGGAGTGGGCAGAGGCTGCTGCGGGCAACGACGTCGCGCTCGTGGTGATCGGCGCGTGGGATGTGTTCGACATCTCCGATGGCGGTACCAGCTACGGCTTCGCCACGCCCGAAGGTGACGCACGCTTCGTCGAGAATCTGTCGTCGGGGATCGATGCGATGCTCGCTGAGGGCGCGAACGTCGCGCTCCTCGAGGTCGCGTGCATGCGCCCCCAGGACGTCGAGGGGGCTGGCGTCCGCGCGCTCCCCGAACGCGGCGACGACACCCGCGTCGCTCACGTGAACGCACTGCTCCGCGAGACCGCGGCATCGTACGACTCGGCCCGGGTCGAGTTCGTCCGAGGTCCGGCCGAATGGTGCACTGACGAGACGATCGCCAGCGACCTGGGCTACCGCTGGGATGGGGTTCACGTCTACAAACCCGGCGCGAACTTGATCTACACGACGGTCGCGCCGGATCTGTTGCGCCTTGCCGCTGTCTGACTGCCGGCGCCCGGAGTCCGGTGCGCCATCGATGTCACGTGTTCGTCAAGAGTTGATCTGGCACCCAACCCAGTGACCACCCCGTGTCGTGTGTCGACCGTGGAGAGAAGTCGACCCACTGACGCGCGCCCGTCGAACGATGATCGCATCGCGGCACTGCGGGCCCGCCGCGCCCCGACGGGTACACCCCATGCGACTCGCCTGACTGCGCCGCCGTCGGGTGTCCCGGTGCTGATGGCGCCGCCGG
>JBGSII010000013.1:0-6909 GCA_041742555.1 Ilumatobacteraceae bacterium | reverse complement strand
CGGACGCGGCCACGATCGGGGCCGCGGTGGCCGGATGGGAGTCCGGTCCACTCGAGGACGCGATCGCCGAGCGCCGCGGTTGCTCGGCGATCATCCGCAGCGAGGACGAGTGGAGAGCGCACCCGCAGGGCGAGTTGGTGCACAGCTGGCCGACGGTGGTTGTGCGCGATGCCGGTGTCCCCCTGTCGACGCGGTGGACCCCGTCACCGACGCGGCCCCTCGATGGTCTCCGGGTGCTCGACCTCACCCGAGTGCTCGCCGGGCCGACCTGCGGTCGGACCCTCGCGGCGTTCGGTGCCGATGTGCTCCACGTCCGCGGCCCGGACGTGCCCTTCGTGCCGGCGTTCGTCGTCGACACCGGGCACGGCAAGCGCCAGGCGCACGCGGACTTCACTGATCCGGACTCGCTTGCTGCGCTGCGTCGGGTCGCGCTCGATGCCGACGTCGTCATCCAGGGATACCGACCGGGTGTCGTCGCCCGGTACGGCCTCGACGAGGACTCGCTGCGCTACGACGGGTTCGGCGGTGCGTACGGATCGGTCTCGGCGTTCGGACACGAGGGGCCGTGGTCGGACCGAGCCGGTTGGGAGCAACTGGCGCAGTCGACGAGCGGGCTGTGCCTCGATCCCCTCGGCGAGGACAGGCCGGCGATGCTCCCGTGCGCGTTCACCGACTACACGACCGGCTTCGTGACCGCGGCCGGGATCATGGACGCACTCGGCGCGTCGATCGACGACGGTCGGGCGAAACGGGTCGACGGCTCGCTCTGCCAGACCGCGGCATGGATGCTGCGGGTGGGGCGCCTCGAGGAGTTCGGGTCTCCCACCGGATTCGTCCCACGGCTGCTCCGGTCCGACACGGCGTTCGGTGTGGTCGAGCACCTCGATCCGTGCGTCGTCGTCGACGGGCTCGACATCGGCTGGACGCGGCCGACCGCCCCGCTGGGCTCCGGGGCGTTGCGCTGGTGAACCGGACCGGCCGCCTGTACGCGCTCGTCGCCATCGTCCTGTCTGCGGTCGATACGTCGACGGTCGTCGACCATCACTAGGTTTGGACCATCCGCCGAACCTGGGAGAAGCAATGGCCGGTCTCGAGTCCACCCCCGACATGTACGACCTCCGGATGTCCGAGGGCGTCCGACCGCTGTACGACGCTGTCAAGAAGTTCATCTACACCGAGGTCGAGCCGATCACGGCGGAGTTCTACCGTCGTGGTGTCGGCCGAGCCGACCACTGGGGCTACGGCGAGGGCCAGCTCGAGCTGCTCGAGTCGGTCAAGGACAAAGCGAAGGAGCAGGGATTGTGGAACTTCTTCCTGCCCGACGCCGAGACCGGTGAAGGGCTGAAGAACCTCGACTACGCGTACATCGCCATGGAGTTGGGCAAGAACCCGCTGGCGTCGGAGTCGATGAACTGTGCCGCTCCCGACACCGGCAACATGGAGGTGCTCGAACGTGTCGGCACCCCGGAGCAGAAGCAGCAGTGGCTCGAGCCGCTCCTTCGCGGCGAGATCCGTTCTGCGTACGCGATGACCGAGCCGGACATCGCCTCGTCCGACGCGAAGAACATCGCCTGCAAAGCGGTTCGTGACGGTGACGAGTGGGTGATCACCGGTGAGAAGTACTACATCTCCGGAGCGGGTGATCCGCGCTGCAAGATCATGATCACGATGGTCCAGACGAGCCCGGACGGCCCGCCGCACCTTCGCCAGTCGCAGATCCTCGTCCCGATGGACACGCCCGGCGTCGAGATCCTCGGCCCGATGCACGTGTTCGGCAAGGACGACGCGCCTCATGGACACATGCACCTGCGCTTCAACGACGTGCGTGTGCCCTACGAGAACGTGTTGCTCGGCGAGGGCCGAGGCTTCGAGATCTCCCAGGTGCGACTCGGCCCGGGCCGGATCCACCACTGCATGCGTTCGATCGGTGCGGCCGAGCGGGCGCTCGAGCTGATGGTCAAGCGGGGTCTCACCCGTGAGGCGTTCGGCAAGCGGGTCAGCAACCTCGGCAAGAACGTCGAGATGATCGCGAAGTCGCGCATCGAGATCGAGTCGATGCGCCGCATGGTCCTGACGGCTGCGAAGGCGATGGACGAACTCGGCAATGCAGAGGCTCGGGTGTGGGTCAGCGCCGTCAAGGCAATGGTGCCGATCCGCGTGTGCGAGATCATCGACAACGCCATCCAGATCCACGGCGCGACCGGCGTGTCGCAGTGGACGCCCTTGGCCGACATGTACACCGCGCAGCGGACCCTGCGTCTTGCCGACGGTCCCGACGAGGTGCACTGGTTCGTCGTCGGCCGCTCCGAGATCGCCCGCTGGGAAGAAGAAGGTGGCAACACCTACGACCCGAAGGTCGAGTACCTGTCGCGCGACAACGACATCATAGACGGCATCTTCTCCGGCCCCTGACCCGCCCCACCAGCGCCTTGCGATGAGCGAACGGACCGTCTACGCGCCGTCTCGCTCATCGCTGGAGGGTCGGCCGGGCCACCGATGAGCGAGGCGACCGTATATGCGCCCTTTCGCTCATCGCTGGAGGTGCGACCGGGTCAGTAGCCGGTGCCGCAGAACGGGGTCGGCCGGACGGCGAAGAGGGCGTCGAGCCGGCGCAGGACGTCGTGGCTCGCATCCACGGCACCGATCGACGTGAGGTCAATCCAGGAGACGGCGCCCAGATACGCGGCGGACAGCGTGGCGATGTCGACGGTGATGTCGGCCGGGCCGGCGCTCCGAGCGAACCCGGCGCTCGAGATCTCCCAGGTCGCGCAGTTGTCGGCGAACATCGGATCGTGCACCGCGATCGTCACAGCCGAGTCCGATGGACCGAAGGTCCGTTGGCCGAGCGCCGCATCCACGTCGAGGATCCGAACCCACTGGTCGTCGATGCGCTGTCGGGTTTCGTAGGCACGCGAGTCGTGCATCGCGCGTCGGACCGGATCGTCGACCGGGCGAGCTTCGGCCACCCACTCGACCACGAGGTCGATGTCGAGCAGGTATCTCCACAGCTCCAACTCGACGGCAGGTGACGTGCCCCAGAGCTCGCGCACTTTACCTTTGCCGACAGGGTTGATCGCGAACTCATCGTCCCAGCCGACGTCGTAGAACACGTAGCCATCGTCCGTTCCGTCAGCGGTGGTGTGCACCGCCACGAACGAACCCTTGCCGAACGGCACCCCGATCGGCTCGCTCGCATCCTTCAGGATCCGCGTCCACATCCAGGCCGGTCGGCTGATCGAGCCGACACGCCAACGTGCGGCATGGTCGTAGATCGGCGGGACGACGTTGTACACCTCGGTGTGATGCACCAGCCGCATCGAGCCGAATGACGCCGGTGTACGCCACGGCTTGGCTGATCGGGTGGTGACGACGGCGCCACAGGCATCGGTCGCGAGGCCGAATCCGTACCGTCGGTAGATCGTGGTCTCGCTCGCGTGCAGGGTGGCGAGGACATTGCCGCGCTCGCGCGACTCGACGAGGAGCCGGTGCATCATCCGGGTGAGGAGTCCCTTGCGAGTGTGCGTCGGCAGCACCCCGACGCGGGTGACGCCTGCAGTGTGCACTCGTGCTCCGCCCGGCACGGTGGAGTCGAAGCGGTAGGCGCTCACGCTGCCGACGCATCGGTCACCGTCCCACGCGGCCAGCGAGTCGCTCTCGTCCCACGCCCCGGAGCTCGCGGCGAACGTCTCGTCGTTCACCGGCCCGCTCAGCAATGCCACCCGGAAGGTGTCGGCGACCGCTCGCCGTTCGACGACGTCCACCAGCCGGATGTCGAAGTCGTTCACCCCCGCACGTTGCCACACCGAACGGTCCGACGCGGCCCCGTTTTTGTCGAGCGATGAGCGAGCCGGCCGTATGCGCAGGGTTTCGCTCATCGCTGGACGGCGGGCGACGCGTGGCCGCGTCAGGGATGAGTCAGACGGCGAGGAGGTCGCGGGCGCCGGTGTCGCTGGAGGGGTGGCGCAGCTTGCTCATCGCGCGCGCCTCGATCTGGCGGATGCGCTCACGGGTGAGGTTGAAGTGTTCGCCGACCTCTTCGAGGGTGCGAGGCTCGCCGCGGTCGAGGCCGAAGCGCAGCTTGAGGATCTCACGCTCGCGTTCGTCGAGTGGTGCCAAGAGACGCGAGATCTCGTCGGGAAGCAACGCCGTCGCTGCGACCTCGAACGGCGACTCGGCCGAACGGTCCTCGACCACGTCACCCAACTCGGCATCGCCGTCTTCGCGCAAGGGCTCGGACAGCGACAGGGGCTCGGCGGCGAAGCGCAGCGCCTCGGTCACCTTGTCCTCGGGCATCTCGACTTCCTTGGCCAGCTCGGACAGCGTGGCGGGGCGGCCGTACTTCAGCTCGAGGCGCGAGCGCGCCTTCTGCAAGCGAGCGAGCGTGTCGCCGGCATGAACCGGAAGGCGGATCGTTCGGCCCGTGTTGGCGATGCCGCGTGTGATCGCCTGGCGGATCCACCATGTGGCATAGGTCGAGAACTTGAAGCCCTTGCGCCAGTCGAACTTCTCGACCGCGTGCATGAGCCCGAGGTTGCCCTCCTGGATGAGGTCGAGCAACGGGAGTCCAGACGCCTGGTACTTCTTGGCGATCGACACGACGAGTCGCAGGTTGGACTGGACGAACTGGCGCTCGGCTTCTTCGCCCTGACGAGCGGTGCGCCGCAGCTCACGCTTCTTGGCGGCGGTGAGTTCGCCGCCGGCGTCGAGCTGCTCGATGGCTTCGTTGCCTGCTTCGATGGCTTTCGCGAGACGTACCTCGTCGTCTTTCGTCAGCAGCGTGTACTGCCCGATATCGGTGAGGTAGAGACGGACGAGGTCTTCGTCGTCCCGGTCGACGCGGTCTTTGGCCACCTGGTGCTCCTACTGTGTTGAGTCAACGGAGGCTCCGACCGTGGTCGATGTCCCCGTGGAGGATTCGGCGTGCGAGTGTGTCGTATGACGGTGTCTGCAGATGAGGTGCACGACAGCTGACATGAGACGGAGGTCACGATACCGACGTCGTCCCATCCGTCAACCCATGGAACGCAACCGCAACGTGATATCGCAGCGGGAGATGAAGGTCAGTGAGGAATCGCCATGAGTGATGCGGTGGCAGGTGACGTGTCGGATGACCCGGCCGTCGGGGAGCGATCGGGTGAGGTCGACCTCACGATCGTGACGCTGCGATTCGATGCAGCCGACGACGCGGCCCTGCTCGCGGTGCTGTCGAAGTACGTCGTGCTCACGCGCATGCACGACGGATGCCGCAACGTCGACCTGTGTTCGAGCGTGACCGTGCCGGGCCGTCACCTCCTCGTGCAGAAGTGGGAAACCCCGGAGCACCAGCGACGGCACTTCGACTCCGAGGTCATGGTCGACATGGCTCGATCGTGTGACGGGTTGCTCGCTGCTCCCCCCGAGGTCGACCTCTGGGAAGCGACGAGCGCCCACGATCTCAGGTGAGAACTGTGTGAAGGCGCCCGACGAGTGCGGGCACCTGAGCCCCGCACGAGGGTACAATCGTCGGACCATGTCGAATCCAGTGTTCAAAGAAGAAGCCTTCAATCAGGCCTCGCAGGATTTCCGGGCGACGCAGCCCGGGTGGGCGGCGCCGACGGCGGGCTCGCACGTCCAGACCCAGCCCGTCACCGACGGCCCCGTCTCGGGCTGGCAGAAGGCGATGACGATCAACGGCACGATCAGTGCCTCGATGGTCCTCCTCGTCCTGTTGCTCGTCGCGGGCGCATTCGGGTGGAACGCGGCCAGCGGCCCGACGCTCGACAACGGCGTCGAGACCTACTCGTTCCCGCCGATGGCGTTCCTCGGCATCGTGATCGGCTTCGTTGCGGTGATCGTCGCCAACATGAAGCCGAATCTCGCGAAGATCCTCGGGCCGGTCTACGCACTCGCCTACGGCTTCGCGGTCGGCGCGATCTCGAAGGGCTACGAGACGTTCTACGACGGCATCGTCGTGCAAGCGGTGCTCGCCACGGCGTCGGTGTTCATGGTCATGCTGGTGCTCTATCGCACTCGCATCATCAAGGTCACCGACAAGTTCCGCCGGGTCGTGATCTTCGCCACCATCGGGGTGATGGTGCTGTATCTGGTCTCGTTCGTCATCAGCCTGTTCGGCACCACGCTGCCGTTCCTGAACGGCGACAACATGGCGTTGAGCATTGCGTTCTCGGTCTTCGTCTGCGGGCTCGCCGCGATGAACCTGGCGCTCGACTTCGACTTCATCGAGCGGGCCACGAAGTCGGGCATGCCGAAGACCTACGAATGGGTCGCGGCGCTCGGACTCGTCGTCACCCTCGTGTGGCTGTACCTCGAGCTGCTGCGCCTGTTGTCGTACCTGCGCAACTGATGTCGCACATGTGCTGATCCCATGATCGGCGCGCTGACATGAATCGAAACGAACCGTCCGACGGCGGCAGTCTCCTCGAGGCTGCCGCCGTCGGCGTCGTGGGGGCAGCATTCGGTGTGGCCGTCGGCTCGCCGCTCGGTCTCGCGATTCCCCTCGGTGCGGTCGGTGCAACCAATGGACTGATCACCGGCTGGCGGCGCGTCTACGACTGGGGTTGTTCGACGGGTCCGGTCGCGTTCGTCCTCGACTCCACGTGGGCACTGCCGATGACCTCCGCTGCGCTGATCTCACAGGCGATCGGTGTGCTGCGCGGCACCGCGGGCTACGACGACTCGCTCAGCCGGCGATCGAATCGCATGGTGTTCCGGCGGGGCTTCGTACCGCGCCGCGGGTTCGCGATCACGATCGGCAACGTCGTCAGCGGTGCCGGCGACACGTCGCTGCCCCGTCGGCGCAAGCTGGTGACCGATCACGAGGACGTTCACGTCTGGCAGGCACGCTGGTTCGGCCCGTTCTACCCGTTGCTCTACGGCGGATGGATGGTCGCAGGAGGGGGCGCCGGGATG
>JBGSII010000012.1:0-10270 GCA_041742555.1 Ilumatobacteraceae bacterium | reverse complement strand
ACACACACACACACACACACACATGCAAACACACACACACACACACACACACATGCAAACACACACACCCCTCTTAGGGGTGGGGCTGAATGACGCTTCTGTGGGCTTTCTAACGGAGGGCCGGTGACCACGACCGCGCGCACGTCGTTGCGGTGTTCGAGGTCGGCCATCACCCGGCGGAACTCCGAGTGCATCGTTCCCGTCCACGCGTTGTGACGATGCGGGCGGTGCAGCCACACGGTTGCGACTCGATCCGCGATCTCCCAGCGGATCGCAGTGAGTTCTCCGTACTGGGTCGCTGGCGCGGTACCAGTCACCCCCACATCGCTTTCAACACGGGCTCGGCCAACTCTGGCCGGCACACGATGAAGTCGGGCAGCCACGGGTCGCGGTGGTTGTAGACGATCGGTGACCCATCGAGGCGGCTGACGTGGAACCCTGATGCGAGCGCCACCCCGGCAGGTGCCGCGGAGTCCCACTGGTACATGCCGCCGTCGTGGACGTAGATGTCGGTCTCACCCATCACGACCGACATCGCCTTGGCCCCCGCCGAACCGAGCCGCACGGCATCGCAGTCGAGACCCTCGACGACGAGCACCGCGGCGTACGGTGCGCGGGTTCGCGAGGTGACCAGGATCGGCCGCTCCCGCTCGAACGGTGGCATCGGGGTGGGGGCATCCGTCGTGAACGTTCGTCCGATCGCGGGCAGGCTCACGGCGGCGGCGCCGAACCCGTCGCCGCTCCACAACGCGATGTGGACGGCCCAGTCGATGCGACCAGGTTCACCGAACTCGCGCGTGCCGTCGAGTGGGTCGACGATCCACACACGGTCGGCCCCGAAGCGCCGGGGGTCCTCGCGGCCCTCCTCCGACAGCACGGCATCGTGCGGACGATGCGTCGCGAACTCCTGGGCCAGGAATCGCTGAGCGATCGCGTCGCCGGCGTCTTTCACGTCCCAGGTCGACGCTCCCTCGGCGAACATCTGCTCGCGGAGTTCCAACAGCAAGTGCCCGGCCTGCGTCGCCAGTCGGGTGGCGAGCTGTCCGTCCGATTCCTGCATCGAGCCAGTCTGCCAGCTGCGATTGCAGCAGGGGTCAGACCCCTGGTGCAATCAGGCGAGCTTCTTGTACTTGATGCGGTGCGGTTGGTCGGCGCCGGCGCCGAGTTCCTTCTTGCGCCGCTCCTCGTACTCGGAGAAGTTGCCCTCGAACCAGCGGACCTGGCTGTCGCCCTCGAACGCGAGCACGTGGGTGGCGACGCGGTCGAGGAACCAGCGGTCGTGCGAGATGATCACCGCGCAGCCGGGGAACGACTCGAGGCCGGCTTCCAGGGCCCGCAGCGTGTCCATGTCGAGGTCGTTGGTCGGCTCGTCGAGCAGCAGCACGTTGCCCCCGGACTTCAGCAGCTTCGCGAGGTGCACCCGGTTGCGTTCACCGCCGGACAAGTCGCCGACGCGCTTGCCGTGATCGGTGCCCTTGAAGTTGAAACTCGACACGTACGCACGACCGTGGATCTCGCGACCGCCGACGTCGAGCACCTCGGCGCCGCCGGTGATCTCCTCGAAGACGGTCGCGTCGGGATCGAGGTCGTCGCGATCCTGGTCGACGTACGACAGGTCGACGGTGTCGCCGATCTTGATCGAGCCCGAGTCGGGCTGCTCGCGGCCGGCCAGCATCTTGAACAGCGTCGACTTGCCGGCGCCGTTCGGCCCGATGATGCCGACGATGCCGGCCGGAGGCAGGGTGAACGACAGGTCCTCGATCAGCAGTTGATCGCCGAAGCCCTTGCTGAGGTGCTCGACCTCGATCACCTGGTCGCCGAGGCGGCGGCCCGAGGGAATCGTGATCTCGAGCGCCGACTGGCCGGGAGCTTGTGCCTTGTTCTCGTTGTACAGCTTCTCGTAGGCGGCGAGACGTGCCTTTCCCTTGGCCTGGCGCGCCTTCTGGCCCATCCGGACCCATTCGAGTTCCCGAGCGAGCGTGCGCTTGCGTGCCTCGTTGCTGCGTTCCTCCCGTTCCAGCCGCTCCTGCTTCTGCTCGAGCCAACTCGAGTAGTTGCCCTCGAAGGGGATGCCCTTGCCGGCGTGCAGTTCGAGGATCCACTTGGCGACGTTGTCGAGGAAGTACCGATCGTGGGTGATCGCCACGACGGTGCCCGCGTAGTCGGCGAGGAACCGTTCGAGCCAGTCGACCGACTCGGCGTCGAGGTGGTTCGTCGGCTCGTCGAGGAGCAACAGGTCGGGCCGCGACAGCAGCAGGCGGCACAGCGCAACACGGCGCCGTTCGCCACCGGAGAGGACCGTGACGTCGGCGTCGTCCGGTGGGCACCGCAGTGCGTCCATGGCGATCTCGACGTTTCGTTCGAGGCTCCACGCGTCCGTCGCAGCGATCTTGTCCTCGAGCTGGGCCTGTTCCTTGCCGATCTTGTCGTAGTCGGCGTCGGGGTCGGCCCACATCGACATGACCTCGTTGTAGCGATCGATGATGCCCTGGACCTCGGCCACGCCGTCCATCACATTGCCCTTGACGTCCTTGGCGGGATCGAGCTGCGGTTCCTGAGCCAGGTAGCCGACGGTGAAGCCGGCGGTGAGTCGGGCCTCACCGGAGTACCCGTCGTCGAGCCCGGCCATGATCTTCAACAGCGACGATTTCCCGGCGCCGTTCGAGCCGAGCACGCCGATCTTGGCCCCTGGATAGAACGACAGCGAGATGTTCTCGAGGACCGTCTTGTCGGGCGGGTAGTGACGGGCGAGCTTGTAGGCCTGGTAGATGAATTCGTGCGCCATGGTGCGTTCGAGGCTAACGGCGCCCGATGGATCGTGACCGTGGTCAGATCGCGTCGACGCCCTCTTCCGCGGTACGGATTCGCACGATCCGCTCGACGCTCGACACCCAGATCTTCCCGTCGCCGATCTTGTCCGTGCGGGCCGCAGATGCGATCACGTCGACGATCCGTTCCACGTCCTCGCCGTCGGAGAGGATCTCGAGCTTCACTTTCGGGACGAAGTCGATCTTGTACTCGGATCCCCGGTAGGTCTCGGTGTGGCCACCCTGGCGTCCGAACCCGCGGACCTCCGACACGGTGATGCCCACGACGCCGGCGGCCTTGAGGGCCTCCTTGACGTCGTCGAGCTTGAACGGCTTGATGATGGCGGTGATCAGCTTCATGGTTGGTTTCCTCTCAGACACCCGGGTTGTATGCAGTTTCGCTGTGGAGTGCCAGATCGAGTCCGACCTGCTCGTCCTCGACCGAGACGCGCACCCCGACCGTCTTCTTCAGCGCGAGCATCAGCAGCAATGTGATGGGGAACGACCAGAGGATCGTCACCCCGTTGGCGAGTGCCTGTTCCAGCAGCAACGAGGCGTCGCCTCCGTAGAAGATGCCCTCGTCGAAGGTGCCGCCGAAGAACGACGGGTTCGCGAAGAATCCGATGAGGAGCGAGCCGACCAGTCCGCCGACGAAGTGCACGCCGACGACGTCGAGTGCGTCGTCGTAGCCGAACCTGTTCTTCAGTCGGATGGCGTAGCAGCAGACCGCGCCAGCAGCGACTCCGATGAGGATCGGAGCCGGTCCTGACACGTAGCCGGCTGCCGGTGTGATGGCAACGAGTCCCGCGACGATGCCCGACGCGGCGCCGAGGTTGGTGGGATGGCCGTCACGGATCCACTCGACGACCACCCAGGCCAACCCGGCCGCAGCAGCCGCGAGGAAGGTGTTCATGAACGCCTGGGCGGCTTGACCGTTGGCTGCCAGCGCCGAACCGGCGTTGAAGCCGAACCACCCGAACCACAGGATTCCCGTGCCGATCATCACGAGTGGCATCGAGTGCGGCGGACTCGGCTCGGTGCGTCGAGCGCCGAGCACGAGGACGGCGGCGAGCGCTGCGATCCCGGCGTTGACGTGGATGGCGGTTCCACCGGCGAAGTCGATCGAGCCGCGTTGGCCGGCCCAGCCTCCGTACACCCACTTGAAGACGGGGACGAACACGACCAGCACCCAGATCGGCACGAAGATCGCCCAGGCGGTGAACTTCATCCGGTCGGCGACGGCGCCGGAGATCAGCGCCGGCGTGATCACGGCGAACATGCCGAGGAACGCGACGATGGCGAGCGCGGACCCGTCACCGGCGACGGTGATGTCCTTCAGGAAGAACGAGTCGAACCCGCCGATGAAGTCGTTGTCGAATGGCGTCTGCGCCAACGAGTACCCGACAGCGACCCACACGATCGGGACGATCAGCAGGCAGTAGAAGTTCATCATCAGCATGTTGAGCACGTTGCGGGTGCGGTCCATGCCGCCGTAGAAGAACGCGAGCCCCGGCGTCATGAACAGCACCATGGCTGCCGAGACGAGGATCCAAGTGAGGTTGCCGCTGTCCATTCGGTCTCCGATTCGGATAGGTGGTTGGCGGACGACAAGTTGAGCGACAGTTGTTTCGTGAGTGTTTCAGACAGAAGTCGCGTCGGTGAACTCTCGGCATCGGCGCCAGTAGCTTCTTCGACCATGCCGCGAGCCCTGCCTCAGTTGGTACGAGAGTCGGTGGAGGCCTGGCTCGAGGCACACGACGAGGTGGCGCCGGGCGTCGTCGAAGGGCTGTACGTGGTCGGCTCGATCGCGCTGTCGGACTGGACCGACCACAGCGACATCGACGTCGTCGCGGTGGTGGCCGACCCGAGCGATCCCGATCTCGTCGCCGACCTCGCTGCGGCGCAAGCACTCGTGCGTGCGCGGGAGGGTGTGTCGATCGACGGTCCGTACGTCGCGTGGGGTGACCTGGTCGTTCCGGCGATGGCCGTCCAGCGGCCATGGGTGCTCGACGGCGAGTACCACGTCGACGGCGAGTCGTTCGAGATCAATCCGGTGACGTGGTACACGCTCGCGACGTACGGCGTGACCATCCGCGGCGACGACCCCGACGTGATCGGCGTGTGGCACCGCCTCGAGGAGCGACGCTCCTGGGTTGCGGAGAACCTCGACACCTACTGGCGCGGAGTCGCGGGTGCTCTCGTGTCGGGGTTGGAGTCGAGCGACGAATCCGAGTACGGCGGCGAGATCCTGGAGTGGGTGGCGCTCGGAGTTGCCCGGATGCTCTACACGTACGAGACCGGTGATGTCGTGTCGAAGTCCGGCGCCGGCCGGTGGGCCACCGAACGGATCCCTGACCATGCCGACGTGTTCAGCAGGGCCGTCGAGGTCCGCGCCCGCCCGGCATCGGTCGGCCGCGATGTTCTCGTTCGAGCTGCGAAGGTCACCGTCGAGATCGTCGACGCCGTGGTCAGCCGATGAGACGGGTCACGGCTTGGTGGAATTCGGTGATCGTGTCGTCGATGATCTTCGACACCGGCTCGACCGATTCGATGCGTCCCGCGACCTGGCCCGAGAGTGCGATCGCTGCGTTCATGTCGCCACCGAAGTAGAGCGCCTGCGGATCGCCGAAGTCGCCGAACACATTGTGCTCGGCGTTCACGAGAGCCTCCGTTCGATCGGTGCGCAGCGCCCGCAGTGCCGGGGAGTGCCGCTGGTTGAGGAACACCGTGTCGGTCTCGGCGGCGTCGATGATCGCCTGCTTCCAGTTGTGGTGCACCGGCGACTCCGCGGCGGACACCATGCGGGTGCCCATCTGGACCCCTTCGGCTCCGAGCGCGAATGCCGCGGCCATCGTGAATCCGTCGGTGATGCCTCCGGCGGCGATGATCGGGACGTCCACCTTCGACCGGACGAGCGGGAGCAGCACCATCGTGGCCACCGGGGTGGGGCTCTTGAAGCCGCCGCCCTCGCCTCCCTCGACCACCAGGCCGTCGACGCCGGCATCGACCGCCTTGAGCGCTGCGGCCAGGGTCGGCACGACGTGGTACACGGTGAGTCCGGCATCCTTCAGCACGCCCGTGTACTTCGTGGGTGACCCAGCGGAGGTCGTGACGAACTTGACCCCCTGCTCGATCACGAACTCGGCGATCGCGGGGTCGCGGACGAACGCCTGGGCGATGTTGACCCCGAACGGCCGGTCCGTGAGCTCGCGCATCGTGCGGATCTCCTCCTTGACGGCGTCGAGCTCGCCGGACGACGTCTCGATGATCCCGCACGCGCCAGCGCGGGACACCGCCGACGCAAGTTGCGACCGGGCGATCCATCCCATCGGCGCCTGGACGATCGGGATGTCGACACCGAGGTCGCGGCTGACACGGTTGTCGAACGCGGCGGGAAGTGGGGGAGTCATCCCGTCATCTTGACGTACACGATGTGCAACGCACGACGTCAGCTGATGACGAGGGGGAAGCGGGCGTCGCCGTCGAGCGGGCCGCCGACCACGAGACCGTTGGCGTCGTACGGGGGCGACGTCGTCCAGGGGCGTTCGCCGAACCGCGCATCGTCGCCCAGCCAACGCAGGCTCACCGCACGGCGCCGCGTCGGCAGGGAGTTCCCGGGCGCGCCGTGCAGCGTGCGGTAGTGGAACGCGAGCACGTCGCCCGGCTCGACGTCCCAGCCGAGCAGCCGTTGACCCTCGGTCAGCGCATCGCCCTCGGGCAGGAGCTCGAAACGTTCGTCGGCCTCGCCGTACGGGCTCTGGTCGATGAACCGACGTGGTACGAATCGGCGGCCCCACAGGTGTGACCCAGCGATGAACTGCAGCCCCGACTCGGCGGGAACCGGGTCGAGCGCGATCCACATGCTGACGTTCTGCATCCCGTCGACGCCGTAGTACGGGTCGTCGTGGTGCCACGGCGTCGGTTCCGTGGCTCCCGGTTCCTTGACCAGTACGTGTTCGTGGAAGAGCCGCACCGTGTTCGAGCCCATCAGTTCGCCGGCGATCTCTGCGAGCCCGCTGCGGAACGCGACCGTGCGGTACTCGTCGACGACCGGCCACGTGACGTAGTCGCTCCAGAAACCGACGGCCTCGTCGGGACTCGTGTACCAGTGCGACCACTCGCTCGGATGGGTCCGGTTGTACTCGACGCCTGCTGCGAGCAGATCGAGCCACGGCGCGGCAACGACCCCTCGCAACACGACGGCACCGTCTCGCTGGTACGCCTCGATCACGTCGTCCACCCGGTGATCATCTCAGAACGGCGCCCGGGTACCGTCGTCGGCATGCTGCCCACCGCACCGTTCGGGTCCACCGGCTATCAGTCGACCAGGCTGATCTTCGGGGCTGCCGCCCTCGGAGGGATGAGCCAGGACCGTGCCGACGCAACCCTGCAGCGGGTCCACGAGTGGGGGATCAACCACATCGACACGGCCGCGTCGTACGGGGCATCCGAGGAGCGGCTCCGCCCGTGGCTCGCCGAGCACCGAGGCGACGTCTTCCTCGCCACCAAGACCGGTGAGCGACGAGGGGTTGCCGCGCGTGCCGAACTCGAACGATCGCTCGAGCGCATGAGCGTCGATCACGTCGACCTGATCCAGTTGCACAACCTGGTCGAAGAGGACGAGTTCGACACGGTGTTCGCCCCAGGCGGAGCGATCGAGGCGCTGAGCATCGCCCGCGACGAAGGCCTCGTGTCGCACATCGGGGTCACGGGTCACGGAACTCGCATCGCCGGGATGCATCTACGAAGCCTCGAACGATTCGACTTCGCGTCGGTGCTGTTCCCGGTCAATTTCGTCCTGCTCGACAACCCCACGTATCGCGAGGACGTCGAGGATCTGCTCGCGGTGTGTGCCGAGCGTCGGGTCGCCGTCCAGACGATCAAGTCGATCGCCAGGGGCCGATGGGCCGACGGAACGACCGCCCACTTCAGCTGGTACGACCCACTCACGGATCCAGCGGCCATCGCGCGAGCTGTCCGGTTCGTGCTCGGTCGCCCGCAGATGTTCCTTAACACGACGAGCGACGCGCGGCTGCTCCCCGAGCTCGTCGACGCTGCGGGGGGCGATCTGTCTGCGCCCACCGACGCCGAGATGCGGGCGGACGTCGACGACCACGGCATCACAGCGCTCTTCGACGGCGGGAGTCTCGAACGGATCTGAGTCGCGGTCGGCGGAACGGAGAACGGTGCCCGTGCACCGTTCTCGGTCAGGTCCGGACGGGCGCGATACGAACGGGGCCGCGTCGCTCGGTGACGTCGGTGTACTCCGCGACGATCGCCTTGATCTGTTCGCCCGCCAGCTCGTCGCTCTCGCACAGTCCGTCCGCGATTCGCAACAGCGCCTCGCGGTACTTCGCCGTCATCACGGCGGCGCGCTCAGCGCCCTCACCGAGCAGTGCCTCGGCCGCCTCACGGCTGGCGTCATCGGACAAGACCTTGGCCACGAGGTTGCCCGCCATGGGGATGGTGGCGGCCTCGAGGCTGATCAGGCCGGGCCCGTTGCCGAGCTGGCCGATCAGTTGCGAGGCGATCGTGGTCGCCGCAGCGAGGTCCGACGAGATCCCGCTGGATGCCTCGCCGTACTCCTGGAGTTCGGCCGCCCGGCCGGCGAGGGCCACACAGATGAGGTCGCGGGCATCGCTGGGGGTCTTGAGGAACCGTTCCTCGATGTCGCCGTGCGCAACCAGACCGAGTGCGGCAGATCGACGCAGGATGGACGCCATCTTCACGTCGCGGCGCGTGAGCACCGCGGTCAGCGCGTGGCCCGCCTCGTGGATGGCGATGCGGCGACGCTCGTCGGGGTGGTAGCCCATCTCGTGGGCGACGCCGACCTCGGTGACCAGCTGGGCCTGGAGCACGTCGGTGACGGTCATCGACGTGCGGCTGTAGCGCAGGGCGATGATCAGCGCCTCGTCCAGCAGCTTCTCGATCTTCACCGGCGTGTAACCGGCAGACAGATCGGCGATCAGCGAAGCGGTCACCTCTTCCTCGTGGCGCTTCTTCGCGAGGTAGTACTCGGCGATCGCGAGTCGGTCGGCGCGGGGCGGGAGGTTGAAGCCGATCACCCGGTCGAAGCGTCCGGGCCGCAGCAGCGCCGGGTCGAGGTCGGCCGCCCGGTTGGTGGACGCAACGATCAGAATGTTGGCCTCCGTGCGCTTGGGCCGCGGACGGCGCCGATCGTCGGGGAGGAAGCCGTTGAACCAGTCGACGAAGCTCGCCTTGAACTTCTGACGTCCGGTCGGCAGATCGAAGCTCTGCATCTGCACGAGGAGTTCGTTGACGACCCCGACGATGCCTTCACGCTGCGCGCCGGTGTTCATCCCGCTGCGTGCACCGCCGATCGCATCGAACTCCTCGATGTACCCGATGGCGCCGCCCTCGTCACGTGCCGCCTTGCGGAGGGCCTTGAAGAACGAGCGGATCTTCTTGTTGGTCTGGCCGTAGTACATCGACTGGAACTCGCTTGCCGACACGAAGAGGAACGGCACGCCTGCCTCGGCGGCCATCGCCTTTGCGAGGTAGGTCTTGCCGGTGCCCGGCGGTCCCTCGAACAGCACCCCGCGTCGAGCATTGCCCCCCATCTCGCGCTGGAACGTCTCGGACGCGAGGAAGAGGTTCATCGAGTCGATCGCCTCCCGTTTCGTCTGCTCGGCGCCGACGACGTCGTCGAGCCGGATGTTCGAGTCGGACGCCCGCAGCACCGTGTGGGGTGACCTTCCGGCGGTGAGGAACGGGATGAAGATCACGGTGCCGAGGATGATGATCAGGCCGAGGGCGATGATGATCTCGGGGTTGCCCATCAACCAGCCGGGGATGCCGAGTCGGATCGGGTTGTCGTTGACGAGCCGCCACAGCAGGTAGCCGAGCACGAGCCCCAGGATGACGAGCCACTTCTTCAGCCGCTTCTGGCGTGTCCGCTCGCGGTTGGCGTTGGCGTCGATGTCCTTTCCGGACAGCATCTCACCGCTGCTCAGTCGTGCCATCTCCATGAGGATCCCCTTCGCTCGCCGTGCTGGTCGGTGTCACATCGAGGGGCTGGACCCCGGTGTGACGGCTGGCCACCGACCGTAGCTCGGAAGCACCCTGCGTGGTCCAGGTGCGCAGGTCAAGGGATGGTCAAGAGTTCGTCAGGCCGTGCGCCGCGAGCCGGCGCCCAGCCGCAAGGACGTGGCCCGTCCCGGCGACGCCCTGACCGGTACCATGGCGCCCGTGGCAGCACCAGATGGTCAGGGGTCGGGGTTCGGGGCGAACTCGTGGCTCGTCGAGGAGATGTACGAGCAGTTCGTCGCCGACCCGGCGTCGGTGAGCCAGTCGTGGCAGGAGTTCTTCGCCGACTACCAGTCACAAGCCCCGAGTGTCGCCGCCGCAGCGGCGGTGTCGCCCGCAGTGCAGGCCGTTGCCGAAGCGCACGGTGTGTCGAGCGACGACGCGTACCCGGGCGGAACTCCGACGCCCGCGACCGA
>JBGSII010000011.1:0-6362 GCA_041742555.1 Ilumatobacteraceae bacterium | reverse complement strand
GTCCTGTCGGAGGTGGCGGCGGGGGCGGCGTCGAGCCGCCGAGCGGAGGCTGGCCTGGCACCATCGGGCCGTCACTCATGGATGTCACTCGACGTCACAGTGGCACGTTGCCATGCTTGCGACGCGGCAGCTCTTCGCGTTTGGTTGCGAGCATCCGCAGCCCGGCGACCAGCTTCTGGCGCGTCTCGGCCGGATCGATCACGTCGTCGATGTAGCCGCGCTCGGCGGCCGCGTACGGCGAGGCGTACTTGTCGGTGTACTCCTGCACCAGTTCGGCTCGACGAGCAATCGGGTCGGCCGCCTGCTGGAGCTCGCGCCGGTACACGATCTCGACTGCTCCCTGAGGCCCCATCACCGCCAGCTCGGCGGTCGGCCAGGCGAATGCCAGATCGGCGCCGATGGACTTCGAGTTCATGACGACGTAGGCGCCGCCGTATGCCTTGCGGGTGATGATCTGGATGCGTGGCACGGTCGCCTCGCAGTATGCGTACAGCAGCTTCGCGCCGTGACGGATGATGCCGCCGTATTCCTGGTCGACGCCGGGGAGGAAGCCGGGCACGTCGACGAAGGTGACGAGCGGGATGTTGAACGAGTCGCAGGTCCGAACGAATCGGGCGGCCTTCTCCGATGACTCGATGTCGAGGACACCGGCGAGCACCTTCGGTTGGTTGCCGACGATCCCGACCGGCTGGCCGTCGATGCGCGAGAACCCGCAGACGATCGACTTCGCCCAGTGGGGGAAGTACTCGAAGAACTCGCCGTCGTCCACGACGTGGCGGATCACCTCGGTCATGTCGTAGGGCAGGTTGGGGCTCGGCGGCAGGATGTCGCGAAGCTCGGGGCACAGCCGGTCGGGGTCGTCGCCGAGGTCTTCCACCGGCGGCTCCTCGAGGTTGTTCGAGGGCAGGAACGACAAGAGGAAGCGCACGTCGTCGAGGCACGACTTCTCGTCGGCCGACACGAACGTCGCGACGCCGGACTTGGTCGCGTGGCTCATGGCCCCGCCGAGTTCCTCGAGCGTGACATCTTCGCCCGTGACCGTCTTCACGACGTCGGGACCGGTGATGAACATGTGGCTCGACTCGCGCACCATGAAGATGAAGTCGGTCATCGCCGGGCTGTACACGGCGCCGCCGGCGCACGGGCCGAGGATCACCGAGATCTGGGGGACGACCCCGGAGGAGAGCACGTTGCGATGGAAGATGCCGCCATAGGACGCGAGGCTGACGACGCCCTCCTGGATTCGGGCTCCGGCGCCGTCGTTGAGGCCGACCACCGGCGCACCGACCTTGAGCGCGAGATCCATCAGCTTGTGGATCTTCTCGGCGAACACCTCACCGAGTGCCCCGCCGAAGACCGTGAAATCCTGCGAGAAGACGAACACCTTGCGGCCGTCCACCGTGCCCCAGCCGGTGATCACACCATCCGTGTACGGCCGGTCCTCGAGACCCGCCGCCTGGGCCCGGTGCCGAGCGAGCATGTCGAGTTCGTGAAACGAGCCGTCGTCCAGGAAGTACTCGAGCCGCTCGCGGGCGAGCATCTTGCCCTTCTCGTGCTGGCGATCGACCGAACGTTGCGATCCGGCGTGAATCGCTTGCTCACGCCGTTCGGCCAGGTCGGCGAGCTTCTCCTGCATCGGGTTCGTCACGCTTGGCAAGTTACTGGCTGCCGAGGGTTCCCGCGAGATCGACCAGACTGGGACCCGTGGCAGATTCGACAGCCCCCGAGCTCCCGGCCGCAATGCGGCTGCCGATCCAGCCGCCGCTGGAGCCGATGCTCGCGAAGCTCGCTCGTGGGATCCCCGACGGCGACGGTTGGCTCTTCGAGCCGAAGTGGGATGGATTCCGCTGCGTCGTGTTTCGCGACGGTGACCGCCTCGAACTGATGTCTCGCAAGCTCCGGCCGCTCGGTCGGTACTTCCCGGAGTTGCTCGAACCGCTCTGCGAGGCGCTCCCCGACAGGTGCGTCGTCGACGGCGAGATCGTCGTCGCGGACGGCGCGGGCAACGGACTCGACTTCGACGCACTGCTGCAGCGGATCCATCCTGCGCAGTCGCGGATCGCCCGCTTGGCGGCCGAGACGCCGGCGGCGTTCGTCGCATTCGACGTGTTGGCGCTGGGTGACGTCTCGCTGCTCGACGAACCGATGGCCGGTCGTCGTGAGACGCTCCTCGGGGTGATCGCGCAGAACGACGTGGTCCGGGTGACGCCGGCGACGACCGATCGTGCGGTCGCCGAGGAGTGGTTCCAT
This sequence comes from Ilumatobacteraceae bacterium, assembly GCA_041742555.1. Taxonomy (GTDB): domain Bacteria; phylum Actinomycetota; class Acidimicrobiia; order Acidimicrobiales; family Ilumatobacteraceae; genus Sva-07. Next base: position 4,112 of record JBGSII010000011.1, on the reverse strand, counting down.
CGGTTCGAGGGCGCCGGGCTCGACGGGATCATCGCCAAGCCGCTCGCGGGGACGTATCAGCCCGGCAAGCGAACGCTCGTGAAGGTCAAGCATCAGCGGACCGCTGACTGCGCCGTCGCCGGGTACCGGATCCACAAGGACGGCAACGGTGTCGGGTCACTGCTCCTCGGACTCTTCGACGCCGACGGGGCGATGCACTCGGTTGGTGTGGCCGCGTCGTTCTCGGCGAAGCGACGCGCCGAACTCCTCGCCGAACTGGAACCACGAACTCACGACGCTCTGGACGGCCACCCGTGGCGCGAGTGGGCCGAGTGGGACGGAGACAGGTCCGGGGCTGCGACGAGTGGAGGCAGCAGGTGGAACGCGGGCAAGGACCTGTCGTTCGTCCCGATCCGCATGGGACTGGTGGCCGAGGTGTCGTTCGGGCAACTCGAGGGCCGCCGGTTCCGTCATGGAGTCGGATTCCTCCGTTGGCGGCCCGATCGCACCCCCGAGTCGTGCACGTACGATCAGCTCGACGTTGCCGACCCCGTACCGTTCGACGAGTTCGTCCGCCAGGTGTGAGCCGGCGCAGTCGACTGCCGGACGCGATCAGGGTGCACTGGTCGTCGGGATGGTCACGCTGACGGCCGGTGGCACCGTGAGCTCGCTGACGGCTTCGGTGCCGTCCGCGTTGAGGATCGTGAAGCCTTGGGGTGGGCTGGTGAACACGCCCGTGGGCGTCACGGCGTTGACCACCATCGTCCACTCTCCGGCGACGGTCAAGGGGAGCCCCTGATCGCCCTGTGGGAGAACCGCAACGCCCGCGCCCGTGAGCGGTACCGGCTGGGTGATCGTGCCGATGGTGTCGTTGGGCGGCGCAGTGAAGACCACTTCGAGCCCGGAGAGGCCCTCCTCCGGTTCGTCGACGTCGACCGACAATCCGGACAAGCCAACACGATCGTTGGTGAGCTGGACCGTGACGGCGAGCTCGGCCTCGGGCGCGTCGACCTCCATCGTGATCGCGTAGTCGATCTCGGGTCCGGTCGACACGTTCGCCGGGGTGAGCGACAGCAGCCAGGCGCTCATCGCGAGCACGACGACTCCGACAGCTGCCTCGACGCCGAACGCCCGTCGCAGTCGATCGGCCATCGGCACGGTCATCTCGTTGGCGCGAGCGAGTCGCTGGTTCACGAACTGGCGAGCGGACACGGCGATGAAGATCATCGCTGCGACCGCCACCGTCTTCAGCACCACGACGCGCCCGTGGGAGGTGCCGAACAGGTCGCCGCCGTCCAACAGGACCATCTGAACGATGCCAGTGGCGATCGTGACCCCGATGGCGAGGTTCGACAGTCGGCCGAACCCGCGCACGGCGTGCACGAGGTCCTCTTCGCCGGGACCGGCCAGGACGACCCTGGCGAGCAGGACGACGCCTCCTAGCCACACCGACATGGCGAGCGCGTGCACGATCGCATTGGGCACGCCGATGATCGCGAGATCCATGTTCGTTCGACTGAAGCCGATCGTGGCGACGGCGAGCGCCGGGATTCCGAGCGCCGCCATCTGCGTGACGGGGTCGATCACTCGATCGGGGCGGAATGCGACCCACGCCGAGCCGACCACGAGCACCAGGCGGGCGACGGCGGCGATCCCCGGGACGCCGGCATCGATGAGGTCGATCCAGTTCACCGGGTTGAAGCCGCTGCCGAGTCCCGATCCCGTCACCGCAGCGGTCGCAGCGGCGACATAGAGCAGCGTGCCGACGAGCGCAACGATCCACACTGCCCGGATGAAGCGGATCGTGACCAGGTATTCGACGCCTTCGGGCCACGCAGCAGCGATCAGGACGAGCGCTCCGAGCAGGACACCGACGCCGAGCACCGAGATGAGTCGACCGAGCCAGAGCGGGCCCTGGCCGGTGTCGACTTCGGACAGATTCGTGACGTCGGTCGTGCTCCCGACAGACGACGGTGCCTCGCCGGTCGGGACGCTGTCACCAGTCGTCGGCTCCGACGTCGGCGTGGTCTCGACCGTGGCGGGTTCGTTCTCGACGGTGAAGGTGATGTTGCCCTGACCGTTCGGCGACCCCTCCTCGTCGCTCACCACGTACGAGGCGACACAGGCTCCTTTCGGGAGCGCGTCGATGACCTCGGCGGTCATCGTGAGTCGGTCGTCGCTGACCTCACGAGGTCCGACGGTGAAGAGGTCGGTGCAGGTCAGCGTGATCGTGTTGACCTCGCCGAGTGGTTCGCTGAACGTGAAGGAGATCGCCTCGGGCGACTGCGCGATCGTCGAACCGTCAGCGGGGTCGGACGACACCAGCGAGTTCTCGGCGAGCGCGGTGCCGGGGAACAGTCCGGCAAGGCAGACGACGCCGGTGACGGCGAGCGCAGCCCCGATCACGGCACGGCGCCATCGGCCGGCATCTCGAAGTGATGGTCGCTCGTTCACGATCGCCCGAGGCTAGTCCCGCGCCAGACAACATTCCGGGTGCCCTACACGTCGCCGCGCCTGCACCCGGGGGCACCCATCGCGTCGACCAGGTCGTTGCGGCCACGGATCAACTCGCCGATGCGGACGGTCAGTTCATCGAGCCGTGCAGTGTCGTCGCCGGTGGTTGCGACCCCGCGCCATGCCGCCGCCTGCTCATCGGTGTTGAGCACGAACGCTCGGTGATCGCTGCTGATCTCGTCGGGGACGTCGAGGGAGCGTGCCCGCTCTGCTTCGCCGTCGAGCGCGCTCGCGGCGCTCGTCGCGAAGTCCTCGACGGAGATCTGCTCGGGCGGTTGCGGGAGGGCCTCGAGGGTCGCCGTCGTGGCGGCACAGACCTCCTGCAGATCGCCGAGGTAGTCCGCTTCGGTCACCGGGGTGGGCTCTCCGGCGCAAGCCGCAGCCGTGATCGCGAGCGCAACGGTGATCACCCTGATGCGCATCGGGCCGATGTTAGGGGAAGCATGCCAGCGCAGGACCGCAGGTCTCCGGCGTGCTCGCACGACTCGACGGGGCTGCATCGCTATCGTGGCCGCGATGGCCACCCAGTCGCTCTACCGTCGCTACCGGCCCCGCCGATTCAGCGAGGTGAAGGGACAGGACCATGTGGTTCGCGCGTTGCGCACCGCCGTCGCCGAGGGCCGAGAGGGGCAGGCGTACCTGTTCTCCGGCCCGCGTGGCACCGGGAAGACCACCTCGGCGCGGATCCTCGCGAAGGTGCTCAACTGCGAGAACCCGCAAGACGGCGAACCGTGTTGTGAGTGCGAGTCCTGTCTCGCCGTCGAGCGTGGCGTGAGCTACGACGTGCACGAGCTCGACGCCGCCAGCAACAACGGCGTCGATGCCATGCGCGATCTGATCGAGAAGGCGTCGCTCGGCACTCCGGGGCGCCACAAGGTGTACATCCTCGACGAGGTGCACATGCTGTCGCGGGCGGCCGAGGCGGCGCTGCTCAAGACGCTCGAGGAGCCGCCACCGCATGTGGTGTTCGTGCTGGCCACGACCGACCCGCAGAAGATGTCCGACACGATTCGCAGTCGAACCCAGCATCTCCAGTTCCACCTCCTGCCGGCGGACACGCTGGCCGAGCACGTTCGATGGGTCGCTGCGGACGCAGGGCTCGACGTGAGCGAGGCCGCCTTCGAGCAAGCGTTGAGCCGAGGTGGCGGCTCGGCGCGCGACACGTTGTCGGCGCTCGAGCTGGTGGCGAGTACCGGCGACGAGGGCATGGAGATCGTTCCTCTCGACGAGTACGTCGAGTCGATGATCGAACGAGATCCGGGCCGCGCGCTCACCGTGATCGCTCACGCGATCTCGACCGGGATGGAGCCGCGGACGCTCACCGAAGAACTGATCGCGTTTCTCCGCAACGGGTTCCTCGCGCTCATGGCCCCCGAGCTCGTGCAGGTGCCGTCGAATCAACTCGACGGCCTCGCCGCCCAGGCGCAACGGCTCGGAGCGGCCGGACTCGTCCGGGGAATCGAACTGCTCGGCGTTGCACTGACCGAGATGCGCCACGCTCCCGACCCTCGGGTCCTGCTCGATGTTGCGACCGTGCAGCTCGCCGCCGACAACGTCAGCGGCGACAGCGCGGCGCTGCTGCAACGAATCGAGCGGCTCGAACGCCAAGTGGCGGCGGG
>JBGSII010000010.1:0-6757 GCA_041742555.1 Ilumatobacteraceae bacterium | reverse complement strand
AACGTGTCGGGGACACAGGATTCGGAGTGCCCCGCTGTTCGCGGCGTTCACCAGCACAGTGCGTTCGCCGCGCCGGGAGGAGTAGCCAACATCGCGGAACAGCTGATTGGTGTCGACTACGACCGGTGGGATTCGGACCCGAAGTCCGAGTGCCTCAAGTCCCGGCCGATCGGGGAACACGCCCGACGCGCTCGCACCGGCCAGCGGCGCTGCGACTGACTGAGCGTGAAGCTGACGAAGCAGCTCGGCGACACGATCCACCACCACATCGTGGCGGATCCGTCCGGGCCCGGTGATCAGACGACACAAGATTCGAGAGCGCCTACCGTCACCAGCCATGCGAGAGGAGGCTGAGGTGAGCGAACCCGGATCGGCGGAGATGGATGCCTACGACTGGAACCGACGTGGCCGACACCGGCTACGAGCGCCGGCCGCTGTCGTGATCGACCTGCCGGTACCGACCGCTGTAGATGCTCACGTGTGGGTCGCAACGATCTGGCCCGACGACCAGGCAGGAGGATGGGCTCGAGCCCTCTGGGAGCCCGAGCCATCCCGGCATGGTTGGCGCCTTCCGATGGAGCTCGCCGCCGGCGACGTCATCGAGTTCGGCGCCGACACCCCAGCGCGGCCGGTGCGGTGGTTCGGAATCATGGACTCCTACGAGCCCGACGGCTGGGCCACGATCCAGGGCCCGTACCCGACCCCAACCGACGCGTGGAACGACGCGCAACGCCTCCTCGCGCTCGAACGATTCCTCCCCCCGCTGCCAACCGAACCGCCGAGAGCGACGACGTCATGCGACCGGACCGGCCGCGAAGGACGACACCGCCACCTCCGACGCCCGTAGACGAGCGATCCGTACTCGCCACCGCCACTGCAAACCCGCCCAGGCGATCGGGAGTGAACCCAGGTCGGACTCACAGATGATCACCGGAGACGGTGTGCACGAATTTCGGGAGTTTGGGAGTGACCTCGGGAGCGTGCCCGGGAGTGTGTGAGCGCACGCTGCCGTCCATGTTGAGCATCGCCAAGCTGCGAGTCGGGCAGGAGGCCTACACCCTCGCCGGTGTCGCCCAGAGTCTGGACGACTACTACACCGGCCGCGGCGAAGCTGACGGTCTCTGGATCGGCGTCGGCGCGGAACGCCTCGGCCTCGACGGTCCGGTGTCGGCGGACGACCTTCGAGCGGTGCTCGCTGGCATCGCGCCGGGCACTGGTGGTCTGACCCCGAACGGCGAGACTCTGCGCACGCATCCGCGTCGGGTGCCCGGGTTCGACCTGACCTTCAAGGCCCCGAAGTCGGTATCGGTGCTCTACGCAGTTTCGGACGATCCTCGGGTCCAAGGGCAGATCATCGAAGCAGGTGAGGCCGCCGTCCGTCAGGCGGTCGCGTGGTTGGAGCGGGAAGCGATTCATGTGCGCCGCGGGTCCGGTGACGCCGTTTACCTGAACGATCTCGCCGCCCGCGATCCGGCTGCCGCCGAGGCCGCCAAGGTTCGCGTGCTTCCCGGGCGTGGTGTCGTGGCCGCCGTGTTCCGGCATCGCACCAGTCGAGCCGGCGATCCGCTGCTCCACTGGCACACGCTGGTCGCGAACCTTGTTGAAGGACCCGACGGCCGCTGGGGCGCCTTCGTCCATCCCGAGCTCTATCGATCGGTCCGCGCCGCAGGCGAGCTGTTCCAGACGGCGCTGCGCGACGAACTGACCGATCGCCTTGGCCTGCAGTGGCGACCCGGCCGCCATGTCCCCGAGGTGGCCGGCGTCCCGCAAAGCCTTTGCGAGGTGTTCTCGAAGCGGGCGGCCGAGATCGACGCGTGGCTGGAGGCCACCGGCACACCGAACAATCCCGCGGGCCGCCAGGCAGCGGTTCTTGCGACACGACGCGGCAAGCCCGAGGTCGAGGGCGAAAGGTTCGACGCCGCATGGAAAGCCGCCGCAGCCGAGGCCGGTTGGGGACCGGCACAGGCCGAAGCGCTGTTGTCGGCCACCGCCGGGCGGACCGTCCCCTACGACGAGATCTGGCGTCTCGTGGTCAGTGACCCGATCAGCGGCGCCGCCGTCGACCACACCGTCACCGCCGAAGACTGGATCGAGGACCTCGGCAGGACCCTCACCGACCATGACACCACCTTCACCCGCCCGCAGTTGGTCGAAGCGGTCGCTGCCCGGATCGGTGAGGGGGCGCCGGTCGCCACTGTCGACCGGATCGTCGCGCGCGTGCTCGCCTCGCCACAGATCGTCCCGATCACCGACGACACCACGCCCCGATGGACGACCACCGGCATGCTCGACATCGAGCAACGGTTCCTCGCCGCCGTCCACGACACCCGCAACAGCCGCGTCCCGGTGGACGAAGCGATGGTCGACCACGTGATCGGCGACGGCCCGATGCTGGGCGCTGACCAAGACCTCGCCGTCCGAACCATCACGACCTCGCCTGACGCGGTCACCGTGCTCGTCGGCCCCGCGGGCACCGGCAAGACCTTCACGCTCGACGCCGTTCGCCGAGTGTTCGAGGGCGCTGGCGATCACGTGGTCGGCGTCGCCCCGTCCGCCCGAGCGGCCCACGAACTCGCAACCGACGCCCGTATCCCGTCGGCCACCATTCACCGTCAACTCGGCGCATGGGACCGCGGACTTGACCTTCCCAGCGAACGCAGCGTGCTCGTCGTCGACGAAGCCGCCATGGCTGGCATCCGCGAGCTCGAGCGGGTCACACGCCCAGTGATCGCCGCAGGCGGACGTGTGGTGCTCGTCGGCGACCACCACCAGCTCCCCGAGATCACCGCTGGCGGGGGCTTCGCAGCACTCGCGACCGACACCGACGTCACGATCGCCGAACTCACCGTCAACCGTCGCCAACTCAATGAATGGGAACGCGACGCTCTCGCCGAACTCCGCGATGGGCACGTCGCCGCCGCCGTCAGCGCGTATCGCGACAACGACCGCATCGTCGTCGCCGACGACCGCGCCGACATGATCGCCACCGCAGTCGACCGGTGGCTCGATGCCCACCAAGCCGGAGCGGTGCCGGTGCTCCTCGCCGGAACCAACGACGTCGTGACTGCCCTCAACCACGCGGTACGCGATCGCCTGCTCAGCGCTGGCGTCCTCATCGCTGGTGCTGACGGGCTCGCCGTCGGGGAGCGACTCGTCATGCGCATCAACGACTACCGAGCGCGGACCATCGACGGCGACGACACCGCAGTGCTCAACGGACAGACCGGAACTCTCCTGGCGATCGACGACACCGGGCTCGTCGTGCGTCTCGACCACGACGACACGCTCGTCCGGATCGACAACGACTACCTCGCGGCGGGCGGCATCGACTACGCCTACGCCACCACCGCCCACCGAGCCCAGGGCGGCACCTGGGACCTCGCGATCGCGGTCGGTCTCGACGGGCTCTACCGCGAAGCCGGCTACCTCGTGATGTCACGCGGACGACAGTCGAACTGGCTGGTCCTCACCCAGCCCGAACTGGACAGCGTCGACCCCGACGTCGACCGACACGACAGCCCCTTGCGACTGCTCGTCGAAGAACCCGACACGATCGACGACCTCCTTCACGACCGGCTCAGCGCCTCCCGCCGCAAAGCACTCGCCATCACCCGCGACCCGCACGCGCCCGACATCCATGACAGGGCCACCACGCTCGACCTGCCAACACTCGAGCGCTGGTCCGCCTATGCACGCGCAATCGAAGCACGAGCCACCCACCTCATCGGAGGGGATCCCGCTCACGCCCACCAGAGGCTCGCTCGCCTGGATCACACCGCTCGCCACGTCGCCGTCGGCCACCGGGTCAAGGCCTGGGATCGGCGCAACATCGGCACCATTACTTCGCTCGACGACAGCGCTGGCACCGCCCAGGTTGAGTTCGTTTCGTCGAAAGGCACGACGGCGGTTCGGACGTTCAACTGGGGCGACATCACCATCGTCGACCCGCCGCACCCGCGGCCACGCCAACTCGGCGAGAGCGCGGTGGCCACCGTCGAGCGCACCGCAGCGGACATCAGGGACCGCCTCGACCGATGGCACGTACACCTCTCCGCAGCGGGGGTGCAGCCCAGCGATGCCCACGTGTACACCGCGGCGGCAACGCTCGCAGTCAATCGTGCCGCCGCGGCGCTCCGCGCTGCGGAGCCTGCCTGGCTGGTTGCACTGCTCGGTACACGCCCGGTCGACAACCCGGCGGCGACGCAGGTCTGGGAGGACACGGTGCAAGAAGTGGCTGCGCATCGACTCCGTGCAGGCATCGTCGACTCCCAGAACCTGGGCGACGAAACGGTGTGGCCGGCGATCTCAGCCACCGTCGACAGCGCACGAGTCTGGCTCGACGACATCGCCGACCCGACGCTCAAGCCAGCGTTGCGAGCGCGAACGCCCGACGAGTTGCAGCAGCGCCAAGTCGAACTCGACGCAATCCTCGCGACCGCACCAGGAGACGTTCGAGGTCTCATCCAAAAGATGCAGTCCATGGCCCCGCTGCCGTTCGACGAGCTCGAGGGTCTCCTGGCGGACCTGGCCTCAGCCCATCACGAGCGTCAACACTGGATCCTGCAGCACTGGCCGCACGTAGTGGAAGCCGCTGAGATATTCGGTGTGCTCGAATCTTCACCAGCGGACGCTCAACCGTCGGTCTTCGACGAGGCAGCACTCGGACTGGCGTAGCCGGGGAGCGCCTCGGGCACGCAGAGGGGATTCGAGGTGTGCGGTCGACGCGCCGGACGATTGCTGGCTGCAAGTGTCGCTATCGAGTGGACTTGTGCGTGTCCGTGATGTTGTCGGCCGGGGCGACGAAGGCGACTGCCTCGAGAAGGAGTCGGGTCCATTGGCGGCGGTCTGGTTTCGGGATGGCTACCCATTCACGAAGCACCTTGCCGGCCGGCGCGAAGGGTCGGCCGGCGCCTTCGTTGATGAGCGCAATGACGCGGTCGCTGGGGAGTTTGATGACCATGCCCGAGCCCTTGAAGTCGACGAGACCGAGGAACTCGCCGGCGACCCGTGCGCACCGGCCGCCCATGATGGTTCCTTCTTCGATGCGGTCGTCGTGTTCGCGGAGTTCGTCAATGAGGTCCCAGAACAGTGCTTCTGGTGTGATCGGAGTCGCCGCCATGTGTGCTCAGTCGCGGTGTTCCGCGACACGCGCTTCGAGCTTGTCGATTGCCATCGCCCAGCCTTGTCCACCGGGGGAATCGGCGGGGATCCCGATGTGGGTCATCGTCATTCGGGTGCGACCGGCGACTTCTTCGAGTTCGACCACGACCGACGTTTCCATGTGCGCACCTGAGGGCATGCCCATCTGCTCAGCGGTCATGAGGTTGCCGTCGGCGTCCGCCATTGCCTCGGTGTAGACGAGCCGGGTTTTCGGGTCGACCTCGCGGTATTCACCGACGAAGAACATCTCCATAGGGCCGCGTGGTGTGTCCATCGCCATGGCGATGTGGCGACGTCCGCCGACGCGGACGTCCATCTCGGCGTTGGGAATCTTGGCCCCCATGGGGCCGTACCAGTTGGCGAAGTGTTCCGGCTCGGTCCACATCGCCCAGATGAGATCGATGGGTGCGTCGAAGGTTCGTTCGATCCGAAGGTCGTTGTTGGTTGTCATCGTTTGGCCGCTTTCTGTGTCGGTGTGGCTTGGAGTTGTTGGACGTAGTTGTCCATGCGATCGAATCGGTCGTCCCAGATGTGTCGGTACTGGTCGGCCCAGCCTGCGACCTCTGCGAGCGCGGCCGGGTGGATCCGACAGGGACGGAACTGGGCGTGGCGGCTGCGGGTGATGAGCCCGGCGTGTTCGAGCACCTTGATGTGTTTGGAGATCGCCGGCAGCGTGAGATCGAACGGCGCGGCGAGCTCGTTGACGTTGGCTTCGCCATCAGCGAGACGGGCAAGGATCGCCCGACGTGTCGAGTTCGCGAGGGCTGCGAATGTCTCATCGAGCCGGTCGTCATCGAGCGTCGCTGTCGTCATCTTCACCTCCAGACTTTCCGCATCGGCTAATTAACTAGTGAGGAAACTAGTGGGGATCCGCAAGAACGTCAAGACACGCAACTCGCCGTGCCTTCGTGCCGCTGCGGAATCGCTACGGACGCAGAAACGGACGCTCGGTATCGCTCTCACGGACGTCGCGCGTACCTGCCCTCCGTTGCCGTGGCCATCAGCGACGCGACTCGTTCTGCCGCGCGGCGTATCGACGATGGCCACGGCGGCCTGGGACTTGCCTGCGGGGTCACTCTGCGTCGAGTAGTGGCGGCGGGAAGGCCAGCCGTGGTGCCGGGTGGGGCCAGTAGCAGCCAGCGTTGTACCGGTCGGCCATCAACATTACCCAGACCCGGACGGCACGCTGCAGCGCCTCGTGGTCGGCGGGTCGCGCGATCAACACGCCACCGAAGTCTCCGGGTCGCGAACCGTCCTGAGCGGTCGTTGGCGCTGCCCATTCGATTGCCTCGGCGAGTGCATCCCAGACGGTGAAGCCTGGGCGGTAGCCGCGGCGGAGGTGGTCGACTGCGGAGACGAGGTCAAGGAGCCAGGTGCCGCCCTCGTCGAGGCGCTCCGGTCCGTTCGTGTCCGAATCGTGGGCGAAGAGGTTGCTCATTGCGCTGGCTCCAGTCCTGCTGAGTCGATGTTGAGCATGAGCGCGTCGAGGCTGCGGATCGGGTCGTCGACGGACGTGGGGCCGGCCGGGGGGAGCCGGTCGAGGAGTGCTGCGGCGTCGAGGTCGACGGCGGACCTGATGGGCGTGACGTTGCCTGGC
>JBGSII010000009.1:0-10809 GCA_041742555.1 Ilumatobacteraceae bacterium | reverse complement strand
GCCTCGGGGACGCCGTCGGGCGCGAGCTCGTAGCCGAACAGCGCGACGCTGGCGAGATCTCGAGGACCGTTGCCCGGCACTCGGGCGCCGAGCTGGACGTTGCCGATCCCGCCGACCTCGGTGACGCCGTCGACCGCTTCGACCTGGGCGCGGAGCTCCGGATCGATCCGGCTGCGCACGAACGATGCCTGCGCGGTGTCCGAATAGACGATCGCGTCGGCGTTCTGGGCGCGGATGGCTCCGGTCGACGAGGCGATCAATCCGTCGAGCAACCCGCCGAGGAACATCAGGAGGATCGCGATCAACGTGAGGATGACCGTGGCGGTGGCGAACCGGCCGGGACGACGGCGCAGTTCCTTCAGGGCGAGCTTCACGATCCCACCCCCTGGCCGGTCGTTGCTTCGATCGGGTCGATCCTGAGCACCCGGCGAGCGGCGACGAGCGAGCTGAGCACGCCGAGCGACAGCAGGAGCACCGACCAGAAGATGACCGCCGCCGTCTCGAACTGCAGGGCGATGCCGCCGAGCGCCTGTTGCGAGACCGGGTAGTAGAGGAGCGTGCCGATCGCCAGACCGATACCGATGATCACGACGACCTGGATCAAGAGCGACGACACCAGGCGTCCCGCGGGCGCACCGATGGCCCGCAGCAGCGTGAGGGAGTTCGCCTTCTGGAACGTGACGATCAGGAAGAACAGCCCGGTCACACAGGGCACGACGAGGCCGTAGAGCAGGAAGATGATGTTGAACGACTGCTGCACCTGGGCGACGCCCGGTGTTTCGGCCGCCGCGTCCTCCCGGGTCAGGGCGTCGAGCTCGAGCGACTGGTCGTTGATCGACGCCACCGCCTCGTCGGGCGTGAAGCCGTCGGCGGGGATCACGCCGAGCACGTTGGGCAGCGGCGTGCCGGCATCGGGGTTGACGCTCCTGATCGCGTCGAGGTAGGTCTCGTACGAGACGAAGAGCGTCGGCGACACGTTGAGCTGAGCATTCTCGGCGACGCCGACGATCGTGATCTCCTTACCGCCCGGCAACAGCGTGACCGTGTCGTCGATGCCGTATCCGAGCTGGACATCGGCGTCGCTCACGACGGCCTCGTCGTCGGCGGTGGGAAGACGACCGTCGATCACCGTGGTCGGCGCGCCGATGCCGTTGCCGTCCGGGCCGAGGACGTAGCCGATCAGCGTCGTGTCGAACGTCTCGCCGTCGGCGTTGCCGCTCGGCAGGCCGGTGAACGTGCCCTGCCCGATCGGGCCGGCCTCGCCGGTGCCGGGAGCGGCGAGGATGTCGGCCTCCATGTCCGGGGTGATCACGCTGCCCTGGATCACGCGCTGGCCGTCGACGCTGTAGACGAGCACCGGTGCGTTCTGCTCGCGGATCGCTCCGATGAAGCCGGTGATCAACCCGTTCTGCAACGACTGCTGGAACAGGATGAGGAACACCAGGAGCGCGATCGCCGCGATCAGCAGGGCGAAGCGCACCTTGGCGCGTGCCATCTCCTTGAAGGCGAGGAACATCGGGTCCGGACGCTAGCGAGCCTGGGCACAGAACGGTCCGCTGTGCCAGGCTGACCGGATGACGTATCCGGTTGCGCTGTACCTGCAGGACGCCCACGACATCCGTCAGGGCATCGAACTCGTGCGGTACGCCGAGGCGAAGGGATTCGACGCCGTCTGGCAGGCCGACAGTCGACTCGTCCGCGACGCCGTCGTGCCGATGGCGGCGTTCGCTGCGAGCACCGAGCGGATCAAGATCGGATCGGGTGTCATCGACATCTGGACCCGCAATGCGGCCCGTCTCGCATCGACGTTCTCGACGCTCGACGACCTCGCCCCGGGGCGGATGATCTGCGGGCTCGGTGCCTGGTGGGATCCGCTGGCCGCGAAGGTCGGCATCGACCGGTCGCGGCCACTGAAGGTGATGCGTGAGGTCGTCGAGGCCGTGCGGGGGCTGTTGGGCAACGAGACGGTCACGATGGACGGGTTCCACGTGCAGCTCGACGGTGTGGAGCTCGACTACGTGTACCAGGAGCGACGGGCGAAGGACGTGCCGATCTACATCGGTGCCACCGGCCTGCAGATGATGGAGCTGACCGGCGAGATCGCGGACGGGGCCGTGCTCAACTATCTCGTGTCGCCCAGCTACAACGTCGGTGCGTTGGAGGCGTTGGCGCGAGGCGCCGCCAAGGTGGGCCGCACACTCGACGACATCGACCGTCCACAGCTCGTCGTGTGCTCGGTCGACGAGGACCGCGACGCGGCGCTCGACGGCGCCCGGCTGCTCGTGACGCAGTATCTCGGCCAGCAACCGCACATCATGAAGGCCTCGGGGGTCCCCCAGGCGCTGCTCGACGAGATCGGCGAGGTGCTGACGTGGCCGGCCACGCACGATCAGGTCGTCGCGGCGAGCAAGCTCGTTCCGGACGACATCGTGCAGATGATCACGGCGTCCGGCACCCCCGACGAGGTCCGAGCGAAGGTCGACGAATACGTGGCGTCGGGGTGCACGTGCCCGATCCTGTATCCGCTCGCCGACGACGTCCACCTGATGATCGACACCTTCGCCCGGCCCTGACCGTCGCAACTAACGTCGGTCGGATGCGCATCACGTTGCCGTCCGGAACCCTCGCCGAGATAGCGGAGCCGTCCGACGCCGGCACCGGTCAGGTCACCTCGATGGGGTTGGTGATCGCTCCGGACATCTTCGGCCTGCGCCCGCTGTTCGACGACATGGTCGCCCGGCTCGCGTCGGTGTGGTCGATGACCGTGTGTGCGGTGGAGCCGTTCCCCGGTCTCGAGCTCGGCGAGGACGTCGAGCCCCGATTCGCCGCTGTGCCCGACCTCGACGACGAGGTGCACCTGCGTGACCTCACCGAGGCGGCCGACGCCACCGGGTGCGCTCGGGTGGGCCTGCTCGGGTTCTGCATGGGCGGCATGTACTGCTTCAAGGCTGCTCGCAGTGACCGGTTCGCGAAGATCGCGAGCTTCTACGGCATGATTCGGCTCCCCGACGCGTGGAAGGGGCCGGGGCAGGGTGAGCCGCTCGATCACCTCGCGGTGGGACATCCCGATCGGGTGCTCGCGATCATCGGCGAACTCGACACCTACACCCCTCCCGCTGACGTGGCCGCGCTCGAAGCGGCCGGCGTGAGCGTCGTGCGCTACCCCGACGCCGAGCACGGATTCGCCCACGCTCCCGAGCGCCCAGCACACCGGCCGGTCGACGCCGCCGACGCCTTCGCCCGGGCCCACACCTGGCTGACCGCCTGACTACGACAGGGTGAGCGATTGCAGCAGGGGTCAGACCCCTGCTGCAATCAGCGGGCGCGGAGCTCGAGGCGGTCGCGTTGGGTGATGCGGTAGGTCCGGTCGGTCTGTTCGAGCCAGCCCAGCCGGATGAAGCTGGCAATTGCCTTGTTGACCCGTTCACGTGACGCGCCGACCATGCCGGCAAGTTCTTCCTGGGTGACCGGCAGCGTGAACTCGTCGGTGCCGTTCGCGAGTTCGAGGAGGCGTTTGGCGGTGCGGCCCGTCACGTCGAGGAAGACCGAGTCGGCGAGCGCCTCGTCGGTGACGCGGATGCGTTGCGCCAGCAGGCGCGTCACGTTCCACAAGAGCTTCGGGTTCTCGTCGAACATGGCGAGCACCTGCTCGTACGGAATCGACAGGACGGTGGTCGGTTCGAGCGCTCTCGCCATCGCCGATCGGGGTCCGTCGTCGAGCATCCCCATTTCGCCGAAGAGGTCGCCGCGTTCCATCAACGCCACCACACTCTCGCGTTTGTCGATCGGGTTCGCGAGCGCGATGGCGAGTCGACCGCGCAGCACGAGGAACAACGCCTCGGGTGGATCGCCTTCGTTGAACAGCACGTCGCCGCGGATCAGGTGCAGTTCGTGGCCGGCGGCTGCGACTGCGTTGAGCGCGTCGGGGGAGGCGTCGGCGAAGAAGTCGGTTCGGGCGAGGATCTCTTCGTGAGCCATGACATCGGTCACGGTACTACCCTGCGCCGATGTGCCCGCTGCCGAGCAGATATGGACGATCGTCGTCGGCGGAGGAAGCGGGCGTCGCTTCGGAGCCACCAAGCAGTACGAGTCGCTCGGCGACGCGCGCGTGATCGATCGATCGACCGCCATCGCTCGCGAAGTGTCCGATGGCGTCGTCGTCGTCGTGCCACCCGAAGATGCCGCCCGGGAGGGTGCGGTTGCGGGCGGGTCGACGCGCAGCGATTCTGTTCGGGCCGGGCTGGCGATGGTCCCTCCGGAGGCGACGATCATCTGCGTGCACGACGCCGCCCGACCGCTGGCGAGCGCCGAGCTGTACCGGCGTGCGATTGCCGCCGTGCACGATGGCGCCGACGCGGCCATACCGGCAATCGCCGTGGCCGACACGATCAAGGTCGTCGCGGACGGTGTCGTCGTGTCGACGCCTGACCGCGCGTCACTCGTGGCGGTGCAGACACCCCAAGCGTTCCGCGCCGGCGTGTTGCGCGGCGCACACGCCACGGGCGGCGATGCCACCGATGACGCCGCGCTCGTTGAAGCGCTCGGCGGCCTCGTGGTGGTCGTCGACGGCGAGGTCGCCAACCGCAAGATCACCGTCCCTGACGACCTCGTGTGGGCGCGCAATCAGATCAAGACCGACCAGGAAGGGGAGGCGCCGTGACGACACCCGAGTTCCGAGTCGGCCAAGGCTTCGACGTGCACCGATTCAGTACCGATCCCGCTCGGGTGATGGTGCTCGGCGGCTGTCAGTTCGACGGGGTCATCGGCCTCGAGGGCCACAGCGACGCCGATGCGGTCGCCCACGCCTGCGCCGATGCCCTGCTCGGTGCTGCCGGGCTAGGCGACATCGGCATGTACTTCCCCGACACCGATGAGCGCTGGCGCGGCGCCGACTCGATGGCGCTGCTTCGCCACGTGACCGCGATGCTCGCCGAGGACGGCTGGCGGGCATCGAACATCGACTGCGCAGTGGTGTGCGAGGCCCCGAAGATCGCGCCGTACCGTGATGAGATGCAGCGCAATCTCACCGCAGCCGTCGGTGCGCCGGTCACCGTGAAGGGCAACCGGGCCGAGCAACTCGGCGCGATCGGGCGGTCCGAAGGCGTCGTGTGCTTCGCCACCGCCCTGATCCACCGTTCCGCCACGCAGGTCGGGGCATGAACCGGCGGCCTCCGCCTGGTCGTCGGGGTTCGAACCCTAAGGATCCTCGCGGCGGTTCCGAAGGCTCGAGGCCGGGTGCTCGAGGTGGCGCCAAGCCGAACGGTCGAGGTGGCGCCAAGCCGAACGGTCGAAGTGGCGCCAAGCCGAGTGGTCGAAGTGGCGCCAAGCCGAGCGGTCGACCCGCCCCGAACACGGGATCGTCCGGCGCGGCCAAGGGACTGGGTGGCCGTCAGGTCGAGGGTCGACAGGCGGTTCGCGAGCTGCTGATCGCGGAGCGTCGCAAGGTCCACGAGATCTGGATCAGCGCGGAGTTGGAGGGCGATCCCGGCGTTGCGGACATCGTCGAGATCGCCGCCGCTCGACGAGTGCCGCTGCTTCACGTCGCCAGGGCCCGTCTCGAACGCGAGGCGCGCAGCGAGGCCCCACAGGGGGTGTTGGCGCACGCCGCGGAGATCCCCGAGGCCGACTTCGGAGACCTCGTGAGTGTCCGAGGGCACCGGGCGGGAGCGGCGCCTTTTCTCGTCGCGGTCGACGGGGTCACCGACCCCGGCAACCTCGGGGCGATCATTCGCAGCTGCGATGGTGCCGGTGTGACCGGGGTGTTGCTGCCCCGGCACCGATCGGTCCATGTCACGCCCACCGTCGCCAAGGCGTCTGCTGGGGCCGTCGAATACGTCCCGATGGTGCTCGTTGCGGGCCTGCCTGCAGCGCTCAAACAACTGTCCGACCGGGGGATCTGGGTGGTTGGCCTCGACGATGGGGCGGATCGGTCGCTCTACGAGATCGGATCGCTCGCCGCCGAACCGATCTGCGTCGTGCTCGGCGCCGAGGGGGCGGGTCTGTCGCGGCTCGTGCGCGAGCGCTGCGACTCGATCGTCAGCATTCCGATGGCCGGCCGGATCAGTTCGCTGAACGTCTCGACCGCCGCGGCGATCACGTTGTACGAAGTGTCGAGATTGCGTCAGGACTCACCGAGATCCTGATGCTCCCGACGGCGACAGCTCCGGTTGCGCTGGTCGGTCGGGACGACCTCGGCTGACAGCTCGGTCGGTAACCTGGGCTTCCACGCCGGGTTAGCTCAGTTGGTAGAGCACTTGATTTGTAATCATGAGGTGGCGGGTTCGATCCCCGCACCCGGCTCCACGTCTGGTCCGCTCGGGGGTCACCTCGAGGAAGCTCACGGCGGACCTTTCGACTCCAGTGTCAGTGTCCAGGGGTAGCGTCCGTCGTCCACCCGTTGTCGACGAAGTGAGGAGTCCTGGTATGGCAACACTGGTCTTCGGCATGAACGTGTCGTTGGACGGCTTCGTCGACCATGACGCGTTCGAGCCGGACCCCGTGCTGTTCGAGTACTTCATCGAGCAGACCCGCAACACGGCCGGCAGCATCTACGGCCGAGGTCTCTACGAGGTGATGCGCTACTGGGATGGCGATGACTGGGATCAGCACGACTCGGCACAGGACGAGCTGCGTGCCTTTGCCGAGGCGTGGCGGCGGATGCCGAAATGGGTCGTGTCGCAGTCACTCACGTCGGTCGGCCCGAACGCAACGCTGATCAGCGAGGACGTCGAGACGGCGATCCGCAGGGTGAAAGCCGATGTCGACGGCGAGATCGAAGTTGGGGGACCGAGGCTTGCCGCGCGTCTGAGCGAGCTCGGTGTGATCGACGAGTATCACCTCTTTGTCCATCCTGTCGTGCTCGGTCGCGGCAGCCCGTTCTTCCACACGTCGCGGCCCTCGCTGCGCTTGACCGCCAGCGAACGAATCGGCGACAGCGCCCTCAAGCTGACCTACGTGCCCGCCTGAGTATGTCAGCGAACCGCCCGCCCCGACTCCGGCTCGGATGAAGCCCAACTCGGCACAGGACGTGGTCGAACTCGTTCGGCATCGGCGGCCGCGAGCTCGACACGCAGTTCCGAGTACGTCGGGGAGGGCGAGTACCGGTCGAGGATGGGATCGCAGTTCGTCATTGTGATCGATTGCTCCGGCGCGACATGATGAGTCGGTGACCGCCGCCGCCGACCCGTTACCGACGGGTGCGGTGACGTTCCTGCTCACCGACATCGAGGGTTCCACGCAAGCGTGGCAGGCCGCGCCGGGCGAGATGACGGCGCTGGTCTCACGCCACTACGACATCTTGGAGTCGGGTATCGCGGCGCATCACGGCCGTCGTCCTCAGGAGCAAGGTGAGGGCGACAGCGTGGTCGCCGTCTTCACCGACTCGCATGACGCGTTGGCCGCGGCGGTGGAAACCCAGCTCGCGCTGCGGGAGCAACTTCCGAACCTTCCGGTCCGCATGGCGCTGCACACGGGGGACGCGATGCTGCGCAACGAGAACAACTACGTCGGCCTCACGATCATCCGGTGTGCCCGCATCCGCAGCTGCGGTTTTGGCGGACAGATCCTGCTCTCCGACGACACCGTTGCGGAACTTGGGACGGAAATGCCGACCGATGTCGGTCTGGTCGATCTCGGGCTGTACGGACTCCGCGGGCTCGACGGGCGCGAACGGATCTGGCAGGTCACGAAACCCGACCTGCCGGCGACGTTCCCGCCGCTCAAGGCGGGGGCGTCGGCCTCTGGGAATCTCCCGGCTCCGGTCAGCTCGTTCGTCGGCCGCAGGTCGGACCTGGCGTCGGTGACCCGTTTGCTGACGAGCAATCGGCTGGTCACGCTCGTCGGCGAGGCCGGGATCGGCAAGAGCAGGCTGGCACACGCCGCCGCCGATGCAGCCGCGAACTCGATGCCCGGTGGCGTGTGGTGGGTCGGGCTCTCCGATGTCTCCGACGACGACGTCCAGGCGGTCGCGACAGCGGTCTTGCGGAGCATCTCGCTGTCCGTCGGTGACGCCGATCCGCTCGATGTCGTCGTGAAGCACTTCGGCTCGGTTGCCGATGCGCTCCTCGTCATCGACGGCCTCGACCGAGTGCGCCCGGCGACGGCGACCCTGGTCGAACGGCTGCTGGCCCGATGTCCCGACACCCGGATCCTGGCGACCGGGCGCGAGCCGATGCAGATGCCAGGTGAGGTGGTCCATTCGGTCGCCGCACTGACGGTTCCCGAGCCCGACGTCGTCGGTGGTCTGGAGGCGCTCGGCCCGTTCGACGGGACGCGGCTGTTCCTCGCCCGCAGCAGCGACCACGGCGTCGCCTTCACCGACGAGCACGCTGTCGAGATCGCCGGCATCTGCCGAGATCTCCGAGGAGTGCCGCTTGCCATCGAGCTGGCCGCCGCCCGAACACCGACGACGCCGCTCGTCGAACTCGCTGCCAGCGTCGGGTTGATGGCGGCTGGCGTCGGTGCCGGATCTGTGAGCCTCACCGCAACGTTGGCGTCGTCGATCGCGTGGACCTACCGGCTGCTCAGCGTCGAGGCGCAGGTCGCGCTCTGCCGTCTGGCGGCGTTCCGGGGTGACTTCGAGATCGATGCTGCCACCGCGGTCCTCGAAGGGTCCCCCCTGGACGAGGCCTCGGTCCCGGACGCGATCCGCGCGCTCTTCGAACAGAACTTGTTGACGTTCGACGACGATGCTCAGCGGATCAGCATTCCGCCGGCGATTCGCTCGTTCGCCGCCGAGCGCCTCGCCGAGTCCCCCGACCGCATCGGTGTGGTCGCCCGTCACGGCGCCTGGTTCGCAGGCGTTGCCGAGCGATTCGACGCCGCAGACTCGTCGATGCCGATCTCGCTGCTCGTCCCCGACGAGCCCGACGTGCTCGCCGCGTTGGAGGCCTCGATGCAGTCGGACGATCCGACGGTCGCGTACCGGATCCTCGGAGCCCTCGGTGCAGAGATGACACGGCTCGGTCACCCGGACGTCGCCGATCGCGCTGCGGGCTGGTTGTGCACGCGGACACCCAGCGACGGCGAGGAGCGCTGGGCGGCCGCTGTGGCGAGGCTCTGCTTCGATCGGGCGGGACACCCCGCGGCGATCCACGGTTTCGCCGACGAGGCTCGGGCGATCTCGGAGATGGTCGACGACCAGCGATCTGTCGATTTCGTCGACCGCAGCGAACGGCGCCAGGTCCCGACAGTCGGAACTGTCCTGGGCGACATGGCCACGGAGGCATGACGCGAGCAAGACTGTCCCGATGAGCGACCCCGCCGTGCCCCCGACCTCGTGGGTCGTTGTCCACCAGCCGGGTCGCCCGCCGGTGACCGTCGAGCTGCGCGGTGAGCTGACGGTCGGCCGAGATGTCGGACAACCCGACGTGGCGGGACACCTTGCGCTCGTGGGCGATCCGACGGTGTCGCGATTGCATGCCGTCCTCGTGAGCCGGCCGACCGGATGGTGTGTGCAGGCAACGTCGGCGACCAATGGCCTCTTCGTGAACGGCACGCGCTTGGCGGCCGGTGCCCTGCACCTGCTGGTGTCTGGAGACGAGCTCCGACTCGGCGATCGGACGACGATGGTCTTCCACACCATCGGCGGTGTCGCCGACGATCGATCGCAGACGCAGACGGCGCGTGCCCGGCCGGAGCTGACACCGGGAGAGCGGCGCGTGCTGCTGTGTCTGTGTTCGCCGGTGCTGGGCGGTGATGCGTTCACGCCCCCTGCGACGGTCGCCATGATCGCGTCGCAGTTGACGGTGACCGAGAGCGCCGTGAAACAGCAACTCGGCAGGCTCTACCTCAAGTTCGACGTCGACGACGGTCCGGATCGTCGTGTGCGGTTGGCGAATGAGGCACTGATGTGTGGCGCGGTTCGGCTCGCTGACCTCCAGTCGCTCAAGGAGTCCCCGTGACGTCGACCGGCATGGCGCCCAGTGGCTTGCCGACGGACGCGGAACCGATCGGTGGTCGATTCCAGATCATCGGTGTGCTCGCGACGGGGGGCGAAGGTGTCGTCCACCTGGCGCGCGATCTCGAGTTGGATCTCGACGTCGTCGTCAAGGCGCGCCACGTCGTCGACGAGGCGGACCTCGCCCGTCTTCGCCGGGAGGCGGGGATGCTCATGCGGATCGTCCCGCACAGTGGATTCCTGACCGTGCGCAGCGACCTCGTCGTCGGCACGCACTACTACATGATCAGCGATCACGTGGCAGGCAATGACTTGCGCACGCTGGTCGACGCTCAGGACTCGCCAGGGCTCTCCTTGCCCACCGTGCTCACCGTGATCGACCAACTCGCCGACACCCTCGATCACCTCCACGCGCACCGCCCTGCGATCGTCCACGGCGACGTGAAGCCGGAGAACGTGATCGTCACCCCGGAGGGTCGTGCAGTGCTCGTCGACTTCGGCGCGGCGATGCGCGTCGGCGACGAACGCGAGCGGCTCGGCACCCCCGGGTTCTCGGCACCCGAGGTGCTCGCCGGCGAGGCGCTCAGCCCCGCTGCCGACGTCTACTCACTCGCGGCGCTGACCGTCTTCCTCCTGACGGGGATCGTCCCGAAACTCGGCACGGCCTGGCCGGAAGCCCTCGCGCAGGGCGACCTGGTGCGACTCGAGCGGGTCGTGCGTCGAGGGCTCACCTGGGATCCGCTGGGCCGCCCGTGGCAAGCGTCCGAGTACGCGAGGCGACTTCGTGAAGCGGCCGAGATGGACGTTCCCGCCGGGACGATCACGCTCGCGGTGGTCGAGGCGGTCGACTCGCTGGTACTGGGCGACGCGCTGACGAGCCTCGAGCGTGCCGGCGGGCGCCACGTTGCGTC
>JBGSII010000008.1:0-8529 GCA_041742555.1 Ilumatobacteraceae bacterium | reverse complement strand
ACGTCGTGACCGCGCTTGACGAGCGCGAGCGCGAGATCGCCGTTCGGCGAAAGGCTCGTCACGGTGCCGACGTCCTGACCGTCGACCGTCACAGGATCGCCGATCACAACGCCCGGTCCGGCATCGATCACTCGGAGCGCGAGCGGTGCATCGGCGCCACGGCTGTCCATCCGCTCGACCAGTTCCTGACCCGGATAGCAGCCCTTGTCGAAACTCACGGTGATCGGGACGACGCCGGTCACGGCTGGGATCGTCTGTCCGGGCACGATCTCGAAGCCCATCCGCGGCCAACCGGCTGCCACGCGTGCCGCCTCGTGGGCCGCCGACGGCCCCGCCGAGCCGGCAGGTTCGACGACGATCTCCGCATCGACGCGGATCTTGAACCGGTTCAGACGGGCCGCGAGCGCCTCGCCGAACCCGGCGTCGACGTCGAGACCGAATCGGCGCTCGGCGGTCCTGGTCACACGGGCGAGCGACTCGACCTTGCCGGTCGGTTCGAGCACGAGCGTCCAGGTCGTCGCGCCGACGGGCAGGTCTCGCAGGTCCTGGGACACCTGGGAGTGCAGATAGGTCAAGGCGTCGGGGCCGTCCACGATCACATGATCACGGGCCGATTCGTCGATGACAGCGGGTTCTGGAGTCACACTCCCAGTCTGCCGTGGCACACTGCCAATGTCATGACGCACGACGACACCACCCGCGACCGCGGGCTCCACGACCTGGCAACCCGCGCCGTCGACAGCCTCCTCACCCTCGTGTACCGCGGCACCCGACTGGCGTTCGGCACCCTGGTGATCGTCGCGGTGGTGTGTCTCGGCGGGTTCGCACTCGGGATCGCCGCCCTCTCGGACGGCATCGAGACCGCATGGATCGTCCTCGGCGGATTCGCTGCGTTCGTCGCGATCGGCTCGGTCGGGTTCGCAATGTTCCGGCTCCTCGCCATCACTCGTCTGAGCGCATCGCTGATCCGCGAGGTCGAACGGCTGATCACAGCCGACCCGCGATCCGAGCGGGTGGTGATCGAGGCGGTCGAGGCCAGCGACGGTGTCCAGGACCAGAGTGCCATCGTGATGTCGCGGCAGTTCTTCACGATGAGCGATGCGGTGGGCACCGCAGGCCAGTTCACCGCGTTGGCCTTTGCCATGAAGTCGGTCACGACGTTCCCGCTGTTGATGCTGCTCGGAACCGTCATCACGGTCGGTTTCGCTGGCCTGAGTCTGCTCTTCCTGCTCGGCCTCGCGTTCTGAACCTGCCCGGTCGCCCTGGCTCGGCGACCACGGCGACGTGTCAGGCGGGGGTGCCGGCGTCGCGACGGGCGGCGGTCATCCGACGGGCCGCGGGAATCGCAGCGAGCAGTGCGGCAGCCTTGTTCCGGCACTCGAGGTCCTCGTCGTCGGGAACCGAGTCGGCGACGATGCCGGCCCCGGCCTGCAGACTCGCCGTCGTTCCGTCGCCCGTCACGAACATGGTGCGAATCGCGATCGCGGTGTCGAGGTTGCCGGACCAGTCGATGTACCCGACGACGCCGGCGTAGGGCCCGCGTTTGACCGGCTCGAGCGCGTCGATGATCTCCATCGCGCGCACCTTCGGCGCCCCCGACACTGTTCCCGCCGGCAACGTTGCGCGCAGCACGTCGATCGGCCCGAGACCGTCGCGCAGCCGACCGGACACCTGCGAGGTGAGATGCATGACGTGGCTGTATCGCTCCAACGTCATCAGCTCGTCGACGGTGACCGAGCCGAACTCGGCGACCCTCCCCACGTCGTTGCGGGCGAGGTCGACGAGCATCACGTGTTCTGCTCGTTCCTTCGGATGCTCGAGCAGCTCTGCGGCCATCAGCCGGTCGTGCTCGTCGGTGCGACCACGTCGACGGGTCCCAGCGATCGGGCGCGACACCACGGTGCGCCCGAGCAACTGCACCATCGGTTCGGGAGATGATCCCACGATCGTCAGCTCGCGATGGCGCACGAAGTACATGTACGGCGACGGGTTGACCTGGCGGAGCACGCGATAGACGTCGAATGGGTCGGCGCCGAGTTCGAGGTCGTAGCGCTGCGCGAGCACCACCTGGAAGATGTCGCCGGCGACCACGTGGTCCTTCGCGACCTCGACGGCGAGCTGGTAGGCCCCGTTGGGCATCGACGAGTGGAGTTCGGGGAGCTCGTCGGCTGCCGACGGTGGTGCGACCGGCGTGTACGGCAGCGGCTTCGCGAGATCGGCCACCGCCTGTTCGACCCGTTCGATCGCCGCGTCGTAGGCGACATCGAGCTGTGCGGCATCGAGCCCGAGCGTCGGCACGCTCTCGATGAGGAACACCCGTTGGCGCCAGTGATCGAATGCCGCGAGCGATCCGATCACCGACATCACCGCATCCGGATACCCCCGATCGTCCGGCGGCGTGTTCGGCAGGTGTTCGACTTCACGGATCACGTCGTAGCCGAGGAATCCCATGATGCCGCCGTGCAGCGGGGGCAGGTCGTCGAACTGAGGGCTCGTGTACTTGTCGAGGAGCGCCTCGAGCGCTGCGAGCATGCCCTGATCGGTCGGGATACCGTCCGGCAGTGCGCCCTCGAGTTCGACGACGCCATCGCGCAGGACGAGCATCGCCGACGGGTCGCGGCCCACGAACGAGAACCTCGCCCACCGCTCGGCGCCCTCCACGGATTCGAGCAGGAACCCTGGCCCGTCGCCGACCAGCTTCACGTACGCCGCGACCGGCGTCTCGAGATCGGCGAGCAGTTCGGTCCACACCGGGACGACCGTGTGCTCGGCCGCATGCCGGTGGAAGTCCTCGCGTGTCGGCTGGAATCTCATCGCGCGGTCACGCCTCGGGACCGAAGGATCGGAAGAAGCACGTGCGCGCCCCCGTGTGGCAAGCGCCAGCTCCTTCCTGTTCGACCTTGAACAGCAGGGTGTCGGCATCGCAGTCGAAGTAGGCCTCGCGCACGAACTGCCGGTCGCCGCTGGTGTCACCCTTGCGCCACAACTCCTGACGACTGCGCGACCAGTACACCATCCGGCCTTCGCGCAACGTCATCCGCAGCGACTCGGCATTCATCCACGCCAACATGAGCACGTCGCCGTTGTGGACATCCTGCGCGATCGCCGCAACCAGGCCGTGCTCGTCGTACTTGACTCCCGCGAGCTGCTCGTCGGTCGCGGCGATCGTGATCCCTTCGGGCATCGGGTCAGCCTACGGTCGGAGTGGCTCGTCGACCGAGTGCGTTCTCGGTGAACAGGTGCGAAACAGGTCCATCAGCGCGTCTGCGTTTTGTAGGTTGCTGGTCGTGCGTACGTCCCGGACCGCGATGTTGATCGGTGGTTGTCTCCTCCTTGCTGCGTGCAGCCAGGTCGAAGCGGTCGACCCGCCGGCGACTCCGCGGAGCTCGGCAGGCGATCCGGCCGCCACCGCGACGCCGACCGCAGCCCCTACGACCGCCGCGGCCACGACGTCGAGTTCGACGACATCGAGTTCGACGACCACCACGACCACCGAGCCTGCGCTCGACGTCTACGACCCCGATTGTGTCGTTCAGGTCGCGTCCGGTGAGTCGCTCGGCGAGATCGTCATCTCGCTCGCGGACGAGATCGTGACGGTCGCTTCGCTGCAGGCCGAGAACGGGCTCGTCGATGAGGTGATCCTCCCCGACCAACTCCTCGACGTGTGCATCGACAACGGGCTCGACGACATCACCGGCGCACAGCGACTCGAGCGCAATGCTGCCGTCGTCGCAGCGGAGACCTTCGTCTCGGTCACGGCGCAGCAGACCAAGCTCAACGAACTGTTGGTGCCGTACGGCTTCCCCGAGATGCCGGTCGACGGTGTGTCCGGCCCGATCACCCGCCGAGCGTTGTGTGCGAGCCGGCTCGCGCTCGGACTCCCGGTGAACCGCTCGGACATGGCGCCAGGGAGCCCCGAGGAACAGCTGCTGCTCGCGACCCCGTCGCTGCCGATCCCACCGAACGTGGCCACGGATGGACGATGGATCTTCATCGATCTCACGTGTCAGGTCCTGCTCGCCGGAGACGGACCGAATGCACTCGTGCACGTGTTCCCGACCTCGACCGGCGAGCCCGGCTTCGAGACCCGGCTCCAGGAACGTGTCCGCGCGTTCCGGTTCAATCCCGCGCTCGACAACGGCGGGTGGCACGAGTCGTCGATCTACCCGGTCGCCGAGGACAACCCGCTCAACGGCAACATGTACAAGCCGTTGTACTTCGACAACGGCCAGGCGATCCACGGCGCGAACAACGTCCCGACCAGCCCGCAGAGCAAGGGCTGCGCCCGTCTGAAGCCGGCCGACCAGGATCGGCTGGTCTCCTGGCTCGGCCTCGACACGCTCTCCGGGGCGACCTACTCGAAGGACCGCATCGGGGTGACCGTGACGGTGCGCGGCGGCTACGAACTCGGCTGACCGGAGCCGAGCTCTCAGCTGGCTCGACCGGCCTCAGAGATAGAGCCCGGTGGAGGCCTCGATACGTTCGGCCGCGACGGCGTGCAACTCACGTTCGCGCAACATCACGTAGTCCTCGCCCTGGACCTCGACCTCGTAGCGGTCCTCGGGGCTGAACAACACCTTGTCGCCGACCTCGCACGAGCGCACGTTCTGACCCTGTGCGACGACGGTCGCCCAGATCAGACGCTTTGCGACCTGCGCCGTTGCCGGGATCACGATCCCTCCGGAGGACTTGCGTTCCCCTGCCTTGTCGGAGATGCGCACGAGCACGCGATCGTTGAGCATCTTGATCGGGAGCTTGTCGTCGACGACCGCCATCGTGCGAAGGCTACCGTCGGCCGACGTGAGCGAATCTCCGACCATCCACGACCGCTCCTTCCGCGCGGCCGACGGGACACCACTCGTCGGCGATCTGGCGCTGCCACGAATACCGGTGATGGCCGGGATCATCTGCCACCCACACCCCCTGTACGGCGGCGACCGCTTCAACCACGTCGTGACGGCCTTGTTCGACGCGCTTCCGACCGCTGGACTCGCTGCGCTGCGCTTCGACTTCCGGTCCGAGTTCTCGGGCGGGCCGGGGGAACGACTCGATGCGATCGCCGCGATCGACGAGGTCAGCGTCGCGGTCCCCGGAGTCCCGATCGTCGCGCTCGGCTACTCGTTCGGAGCGTTGATCGCGCTCGGCCTCGAGGACGATCGCGTCGCTGCGCTCGGTCTCGTCGCTCCGCCGTTGGCGATGGGACCGCGGACCGCCGCTCCGTCGGTACCCGCGCTCGTGCTGACCCCACGACACGACCAGTTCAGCCCGCCGGCGACATCCGATCCGATCGTCGCTGAATGGGCCGAGCGCGGCGCGGTCGTGCAGCACCACACGATCGAGATGGCGGACCACTCACTGGTCGGTCACGTGAAGACCGTCACCGCCGAGATCGTGACCTGGCTGGCACACCTCGCGTGACGGCGCCCTCGCTGCTCAGTCCTTGACCGCGGCTTCCATCTCTTCTTTCACCTCGTCGGTGAGGAGCGGGATCACGTCGAGCGCCCCGAAGTTCTGCTCGACCTGGCTGACCTTCGACGCACCCGTGATCACGCTCGACACGTGCGGGTTCTTCGTGCACCACGCCAACGCGAGCTGGGCCATCGTGCAACCCAGGCGGTCAGCGATCGGGCGCAGCTTCTCCACTCGCGCGATCGCCTCGGCGTCGCTCAAGCGACCGGCGAGCCAGCCGTAGCCCTCGAGTGCGGCACGGGAGTCTTCGGGGATGCCGTCTTTGTACTTGCCGGTCAGCAGCCCGGAGGCCAGCGGGCTCCAGATCGTGTTGCCGTAGTTGAAGTCGGCGTTGATCCGGGCGTACTCCTTCTCGACCTTCTTGCGTTCGAGCAGGTTGTACTGACTCTGCTCGGTGACGGGCCGGTGGAGGTGGTGGCGATCGGCGATGTCGATGGCGGCTCGGATTTCGTCGGCCGACCATTCGCTGGTCCCCCAGTAGAGCGCCTTGCCCGCCGAGATGATGTCACTCATCGCCCACACGGTCTCCTCGATCGGCGTGTCCGGGTCGGAGCGGTGGCAGTAGAGCACGTCGACGAAGTCGAGCCCGAACCGCTCCAGCGACCCGTCGATGGCGTGCATCAGGTACTTGCGATTGAGCGTGTTGTTCATGTTCGGGGTGTTCTTGTGGAGCCCCCAGAACACCTTGGTCGTGACGACATAGGACCAACGTGGCCACGCAAGTTCGCGCAGCACCTCCCCCATGATCGTCTCGCTCTTGCCGCCGGCGTATGCCTCTGCGTTGTCGAAGAAGTTGCAGCCGGCGTCGCCGGCCGCGGCCATGCATTCGAGGGCGAGTTGGTTGTCCAGTTGCGTGTCGAAGGTGACCCAGCTGCCGAAGGACAACACGCTCACCTTCAGTCCGGTGTTGCCGAGGCGGCGGTACTCCATCTTGGGATTGACGTTGGGGGTGGCCATGGCGTCGACCCTACCCAGGATTGCAGCAGGGGTCTGACCCCTGCTGCAATCGGTTCACAACGGGCTGACCCCGGCCGACCGGTCGCTCGCAATCTGCTGCGCCATCAGGTCGAGCACCGGGCCTCGAACCGCTCGCACCGTGCGCGAGTACGCCGACGGATCGAGCGTCGCTGCGAGTTCTGCCGCCACCTCAACCGCCCGGTCGAGTTCGGCGCCCTCCGGCACGACCTCGTCGAGGAACCCGACGTCGACCGCGTCGCGCGGCGTCGTGATCCGAGCGTTGGCCAACGCTCGCTGGAGGTGGCGCTTGCTGAGGCGGTCGGTGGCGATCGTCAGCGCCCAGTCGGGCAGCACCATCTTGATCGCCACCTCGTTCAACCCGACCTTGGCCTCGGTGTCTCCGCCGATGCGAACATCGCAGCCGAGCAACACCAGCGCACCGGCGGCGAGTGCATGGCCAGTACTGGCAGCCACCACCGGAATCGACGATCCGTAGAGCCGATGGACCAGCGCACCGCCGTCGGCCACCAGGTTGATGATCGCCGACATGTCGTCGCCGAACATCACACCGAGGTCGAACCCAGCGGAGAACTTGCCCGGACGACCGTGCACCACGATCGCTCGAATCTCGCCGTCGGCCTCGGCAACGTCGATCGCCGCGTTGATCGCAGCGATGACCTCGAACGACAACGCGTTCGCCTTGCCGTCGTCGAGGTGGACGACGAGCACCCCGTCGCGTCGTTCGGTCGTGACTGCTGCACTGCTCATGTCAGGAAACCTACGCGACCACGCCGGCAGCCGAAGATCGCAGACCCGTCTGATTGCAGCAGGGGTCTGACCCCTGCTGCAATCAGACCGGGCGGACGTGGATGCCGGCGGCGGACATCTGGGCTTTCGCGTCGGCGATCGTG
This sequence comes from Ilumatobacteraceae bacterium, assembly GCA_041742555.1. GTDB lineage: Bacteria > Actinomycetota > Acidimicrobiia > Acidimicrobiales > Ilumatobacteraceae > Sva-07. The sequence continues at coordinate 1,192 of JBGSII010000008.1, read as the reverse complement.
TGCTCGCGAAAGTGGAAGATCGACGCAGCAAGAACTGCGTTAGCTCGTCCGACTGCGACCCCCTCGACGAGATGGGCGATCGAGCCGACGCCACCGCTGGCGATCACCGGCACCGTGACCGCGTCGACGATCGCCTGAGTGAGGTGGAGATCGAACCCCTCGCGCGTGCCGTCTCGATCCATCGAGGTCAGCAGGATCTCGCCAGCACCGAGCCGCACCGCCTCCCTCGCCCATTCCACGGCATCGATCCCTGTCGGCGTGCGACCGCCGTGGAGGTAGACCTCCCAACCGCTCGCAGCGGGGTTCGGCCCGTCGAGACACCGCTTGGCGTCGATCGCGCACACCACGCACTGCGTGCCGAACTCGGTCGCGATCTCGGTGATCAGCTCGGGACGCTCGACCGCCGCAGTGTTGACGCTCACCTTGTCGGCGCCGGCGCGCAACATTCGTCGGGCATCTTCGAGCGTTCGGATCCCCCCGCCGACCGTGAACGGAATGTAGACCTCGTCAGCGACGCGCCGAACCATGTCGATGGTCGTGTCACGGTTGTCGCTCGACGCGGTGATGTCGAGGAACACGAGCTCGTCGGCGCCTTCCAGGTCGTACCTCGCGGCGAGTTCGACCGGGTCACCGGCGTCGCGCAGGTCGACGAAGTTGGTTCCCTTGACGACACGACCGTCGGTGACGTCGAGGCACGGAATGACCCGGGCAACCTTCACGGCAGGTCCACCGAAGGCTGAGCACGCACCAGTTCATCGAGGGCCTCGCGCACGGTGAACCGGCCTTCGTACAGCGCCTTGCCGGTGATAACGCCGCCGAGGTTGGTGATCCTGGCCAGGTTCGCCACATCGTCCAGGCTCGACACCCCGCCGCTGGCGATCACCGGCGCTCCGGCCAGCTGTGACGACCTCGTCAGTCCGTCGACATCGGGCCCGACCAACATGCCGTCGCGACCGATGTCGGTGATCACGAACACCTCAGCCGTCGGGAACCATGCGTAGGCGTCGTCGAGCGCGAGCCCGCTCCCCTCGGTCCAGCCGTGGACCGCAATCTCGCCGTCGCGGTGGTCGAGCCCCACCGCAACGGGCACCACCTCGGACGCCGCCTCGACGAGGGACGGATCACGAACCGCTGCAGACCCCATCACCACGCGCGCGACCCCGGCATCGGCCAGTTCGCGTGCATCGTCGAT
>JBGSII010000007.1:0-5794 GCA_041742555.1 Ilumatobacteraceae bacterium | reverse complement strand
CGCGACCTCCGCCGGAGCGTGTCTCGCAGTGTTCCCCGCGTACTTCCCGATCGACGCGGCCGTCGCAGCCACGACGGCGGTGACGAAGCGGAACGCCGAGACCGCGATCCGCGTCTCGTCCGCAGTGTGGGTCGGTGCCGCTGTGCTCTGGTGGCGGCGACGCCTCCCGAACGCGTGGGGCCCCTCACCCACCGCTGGGCTCCCGCTGTTCGCGGTGGCGGGAGCCACCATGATCCTGACCAAGTTCCGCACGGCGCGCTCGACACGATGATCGAACTGGTCACCGACTCCGCGGCGATGCTGCCCGACTCGGTTCGGCAGCGCTTCGGGATCTCCGTCGTACCGCTGACCATCACCATCGACGGCGAGGACTACCGAGAAGGGATCGAACTCAGCTCGGATGAGTTCTACGCACGGATGGCCGCCGGTGCCGTCGTGTCCACTGCGGCGCCATCGCCAGGCAGTTTCGTCGAGACCTACCGGGCCGCAGCAGCGCGTGGTGCGACCGCCGTGCTGTCGGTGCACACCGGTGCCGCCTACTCCGCCACGTTGGCCTCGGCCGCCGTCGCCGCCGACATGGTCGACATCCCGGTGACGCTCGTCGACACCGGGGTCGGGTCGTTCCCGGTCGCGCTCGCAGCCTGGGCAGCAGCCGAACTACTCGAAGGTGCGTGCAGCATCGAGGATGCCGCGGAGGCGGCTCGACGCACGACGAGCAACACGGCCAGCGTCTTCGTCGTCGGCGTTCCAGCGGTGGCACGTCGCGGCGGACGGTTCGTCGGTATCGACGGCGAACTGACACCGACCACGGTGCTCGAGCTCGCTGACGGCAACCTCCACGACCGAGGCGCGGTCGCCGACCTCGACGCAGCGATCGACGTGATGATCGAAGCAACGCTGACAGCTGCCCGCTCCGGCGCTCTTCGGATCGGCGTCGGCCACGCCGTCCATCACGAGGTCGCCGAGCAGATCCGGACCCGCCTGGTGACGCACGTCCCAGAAGTCGAAATCGTCATCTACGAGGTCGGCCCCTCGGTCGGCGCCCACACCGGCCCCGGCACGCTGGGAATCGTCTATTGCCCGATCTGACGGCGTGCGGGGCCTGACGGACCTGGAGACGCCGTGCTGGCTGCGACCCGCCCAGCCCCATCGGTTCCCGTTGGCGAGAGCGACGGTGTCGTCAGGGCTTGACGAAACGCACTCCCTCGATGAGCAACGAGCGCCAGACATCGCGGTCGGGGATGGGTATCGACACCCACTCCTTGAAGACCCGACCGGCCGGCGCGAACGGTTGCCCAACGCCGCTTGCGATGAGCTCGTCGACACGGCCTCGCGGGAGCTTCACGACCATGCCCGAGCCGTTGAAGTCGACAAGCGCCAGGAATTCACCGTCGACCCTGACGCACGGTCCGCCCATGATCGTGCCCTCGACGACGCGTGGATCATCGCAGGACAGCTCCTCGACGAGATCCCAGAAGAGATCGCCTGGAACAGAGGGATCCCTCGCGCTAGGCACTGGCGAAGAGCGAGTACATCGTCGGGTTGAGATCCTTGGTCGCGTCGATCAACACCTCAGGGGCATCGCCCAAGATGTTGACGTCGACGCTGCCGCCAGACCGGAACAGCGGCTCCATCAGATGCCCGACATTCGCCATGTGTGCCATCAAGGCGTCGGCATCCGTGTACTTCTCGATCATCAGACACCGGGTCTCGTCGGCATTGAGGAAGTAGGAGTACTCGAGCGTTCCGACTTCTGACGATGCCAACTCGGAAGCCTCCGAGACGGTCGTCTTGAACTGCGCCAGATCTTCCGGCGCGATCGCTGTGAACGTCGCGATGATGTGAACTGTCCCCATGTTTTCCTCTCGCTGGTTCGTCGATCAGCCACCGGGACGCCGACCGAACGACACCCGCGATCACCGTCGGACCGACGCCGCGCGCCGGCTGCTAAGCACCGTAATCCGCTCGGACGACGCGCCGTGACGAGCGCCGACGCCGCGCCGGCGCTCGTACAGCGGCGCTGCGCTCAGGACCAGAACTGGTCCCAGTTGTGCAGTTCGAAGAAGAATTCGGTGCCGGACTTGACCTGACCACCCTCGACCTCGACGACGATGCAGCACATCGTGTCGAGCTGCTTGCCGTTGCGTTCGCCGATGTTGCGGTGCAGGCCGACGACCCGTCCGTCCTCCGCCTCGAAGACGTTGTGCAGCTGGGCCTGGAAGGTGCCGTTGGTCTCGCCGCCGTAGCGGCCGTACTGGGCGATGACTGCGTCGATGCCTCGTGCGGTACCGGCGACGGTGCTCTCGCCGGGCGTCGTCCAGGTGGCGTCGTCGCGCCAGAGACGCCGGATCGTGTCGATGTCGGCTTCGTTGAAGGCCTGGTAGCCGCGTCGGACGACGTCGGCGTTGGTCATGGTCTCGCTCATGGTGCGCTCTCCTTGTGAGTGGTTGGTGGTGACGAGTTCGATCATCGGGGAATCGACGCCGGCACGCATCGGGTGACCTCCCCATTTCGCCGCCGAAATTTCGTGGGGAGGTCGAACCGATCGCGTTCGCGGTGCGTGCGCGCTCGTCGTATGGAGCTGACAAGCTGGGCCGATGTCGGGCAGCGGGGACGGAGTGCAGGAGTTGCCGTCGGGGACGGTGACGTTGCTGTTCACCGACGTCGAAGGCTCGACGCGTCTGTGGGCTGCTGACAGCGACGCGATGGCCGCGTCGCTGCGCGTGCACGACACGATTCTTCGCGTCGCGATCGAGGGCAACGGTGGCTATGTGTTCACGACTGCCGGTGACTCGTTCGCGTCGGCGTTCGGTCGGGCCTCGGATGCCGTGCGCGCTGCGGCCGAGGCGCAACTCGCGCTGGATGGTGCGACGTGGCCGGGTCCGTCGTTGAGGGTTCGGATGGGGTTGCATCTCGGCGAGGCCGACGAACGCGACGGTGACTACTTCGGCCCGGTCGTGAACACCGCCGCGCGTGTGGCGGCGGCCGGGCACGGCGGCCAGGTGTTGGTCACCGATTCGGTCCGCGCCGCAGCCAGTGTGACGGACGTGACCGATCTCGGTGTCCGCCAGCTCCGCGACGTCACCGAACCGCTCCGGCTGTTCCAGCTGGGTGGTGGCACGTTTGCGCCGTTGCGGGTGGACGAGCCGGCCCGGTCGAATCTTCCGACCCGACCGACCCCGCTGATTGGGCGCGTCGAAGAGCTCGGTCGGATCGGTGAGTGGGTCGGTGAACACCGTCTGGTCACGCTCACCGGTGCCGGCGGGGTCGGCAAGACCAGTCTCGCGGTCGAGGTCGCCGACATGATCGGGTCCCGCTTCCGTGACGGCGTGTGGTTCGTGGACCTCGCTGCGGTCAGTGACGCGGCAGCGGTTCCCGATGTGATTGCGAGCACGCTCGGTGTCAGTCCTCAAGCCGACACGCCGATCGCGCAGACGCTGATCAGCACGCTGTCCCGCAAGGATCTCTTCCTCGTGCTCGACAACTGCGAGCACGTCGTGACTGTGACCTCTGACCTGGCAGGACAACTGCTGGAGGGAACGGACGGACCGAGGATCCTGGCGACATCACGAGAGCCGCTCCACGCGCGAGGCGAACATGCGGTGCCGGTGCTCCCGCTGGCGGTGGACGATCCGCTGTCTCCCGCGGTGGCATTGTTCGTCGAGCGGGCCAGGTCGGTGCGGCCCAACTTCTCCTTGGATGACCATCCGGCGACCGCGGCTGCGGTGCTGGAGATCTGCCAGCGTCTCGATGGCCTGCCCTTGGGGATCGAGCTCGCCGCCGCCCGCATGGCCGGCATGAGCGTCACCGACGTCCGTGACCGCCTCGACGACCGGTTCCGCCTCCTGGAGGGCGCCCGGGGTGCCCCACGTCGTCAGCAGTCGTTGACCGAGCTGGTGCGGTGGTCCTACGACCTCCTCGACGAGACCGAACGAGACGTGCTGGCGCGAGCCGCCGTGTTCGCCGGTGCGTTCGACCTGAACGCGTTCATCGGTGTCTACGGCGACGCCGACGACCTGGTGGCGCTGCGAGCGTTCGATCGCCTGGTCCGGTCGTCGCTCGTCGTCGCCGACCATGGCGACGGTCGGCTTCGCTACCGCCTTCTCGAAACCATCCGCCAGTTCGGGATTGACGAACTCGGTGCATCGGATCGTCTCGACCGGTCCCGCGACCAGCACGCCCGATGGTTCGCCGATGCGGTCGCCGGTCGGTGGGCGATCCACAACGGTCCGGGCTGGTCGGCTGCGGTCGGCTGGCTGCGATCCGAGCTCGCCGATCTGCGTGCCGCCTACCGTTGGTCTGCTGATCGTGACCTTGCGACGGCGGTCGACGTCGCTGCGCACGCCAGTCTCATCGGGACCAGCGCCAACATGTTCGAGCCCATCGCGTGGGCCGAGAGTCTGGTCGATGCGACCATCGCCGCGGACCTCCCCCGTCTTCCCCGGCTGCTGTGCGCGTGCGGCTATTCCTGCTTCGTCGGCCGTCCGGTCACCGCCGCCGCCCACGCCGAACACGCGATGCGACTCGAGCACGATCCTGCGTACGAGTCGTGCGAACCCGGCCTTGCTGCGTTCATCGCTGCGTTGGCCAACGTGTACGCAGGGCGACTGGACCGCTACGTCGAGTTCGCCACCATCGCCGACGGCTACGGCGGCGCATCACTCGCGTTCGCGCGCCCCGCCTTGGTCGACGGGCTCCAGTCGAGCGGCCAGGTCGATGAGGCACTCGCGCTGGTCGACAGTGCAGTGGCTGCTGCACGCGAGGTCGCGAACCCGTTCTGGGTGGCGTACGCCTTATGGAGCGCAGGCCTCACCCTGGCCAAGGTCGACCCGGCCCGTGCCCTGTCGGCCTGGGAGCAAGGACTCGCGGTCGTCGAAGAGGACGGAGTCGACTTCTTCCGCGGTTTCCTGGCCCGCGACGCCGCCCGGCTCCACACCGCGATGGCACAACCCGACCCGGCGCTGGCCGAGTTCGACCTCGCGATCGACGCGTTCCGCCGAGCAGGAAACGTCGCCCAACTGATCATCACGCTCGCCTCGCTCCCGGACCTTTTCGAGAGGATCGACGAGCCCGACGCGGCACTCACACTCCACGCCGCACTGGCCAAGATCCCTGCCGCTATCGACCACGTCCCCGAACTCGCCGACCTCGGAACGCGACTGTCCACCCAGCTCCGCTCAACGGCAGGGACCCTCGCTGCCACGGGTATGGCCATGGATCTCGACGATGCCGCCGTCTACGCACTCGCCCGCATCGACGAGGTGCAGGACCGCCGAACACATGTCGCCCAACGGCCGGCAGGGCTCTCGAAACGAGAACTCGAAGTGCTGCGTCTCGTCGCGAACGGCCTCACCACCAGCAGAATCGCCGAGCAGCTCTTCATCTCTCCCAAGACCGCCGATCGCCACATCCAGAACATCTACACCAAGATCGGAACCTCGACCCGAGCAACCGCAACACGCTGGGCACAGGATAACGGCCTGCTGACAACGGGTGACACAGGCACCACCGGCACCGGCACCCGAGCGGTGTAGCCAACTCGTTGTTCGGGCCCCACCCGCAACGCCGATGAAGTGATCCGCACTCGAGCAGGATCGGCCCACTCGTGAACCCCATGCCCCGCGTCACGAGATCCCGCGCTGAACAAAGGCCGGTCGAAGGAGCTATCGCAAGCGTCAGGCGCAGCGCCGGACAGGAGCACCGGTCAGTCCCGTTGCTGGGACGACCAGTGTGTTGGCGGCCGGGGGCGGCCATGCCGATGCCGTGGTCTTGTGAGCCGCGGCCTGCGAGATCA
>JBGSII010000006.1:0-4278 GCA_041742555.1 Ilumatobacteraceae bacterium | reverse complement strand
GCGGTGCACGACGTGCACCGCGCGCTCCCCGAGGTGCCCGTCGTCGGCGTCGGAGGCGTCGCGTCGGGGTGGGATGCGATCGAACTGATGCTGGCGGGAGCGTGCGCAGTGCAGGTCGGCACCGCGTCCTTCGCTGATCCCGGCGTGGCCGCGAGAATTCAGGACGAGGTGATCGACTGGGCGGCCGCACGCGGATTGACCCGGCTCGCGGACATCGCCGCGATAGCGTGATCTGCATGGCAACACCCCCGCAGTTGACCCCCGAGCAGCGTGCCGAGGCGCTCAAGAAGGCAGCCGAAGCCCGAGCCGCACGCGCCGAGATCAAAGCGCGCCTGAAGATGGGATCGATGTCGCTCGCCGATGCCCTGTCGTCGAGTGATCCGAACGTCGGAAAGCTGAAGGTCGTGTCGATGCTCGAGTCGCTGCCCGGCGTCGGCAAGGTGAAGGCCCGTCGCATCATGGAAGACGTCGAGATCGCCGACAACCGGCGCGTCCAGGGCCTCGGTGCCCAGCAGAAGTCGAAGCTGCTCGAACTGCTCGGCTGATCAGGCCCGACCGTTGATCATCGTCGTCTCGGGCCCCGGCGGGGTCGGCAAGGGCACCATCGTCGACGCGTTGGTGCAGCGCGACGAACGCTTGTGGCTCAGCCGGTCGTGGACGACCCGGGAGCGTCGACCGTCGGAGGCGCCCGATGCGTACGTGTTCACCGACACCGAGACGTTCGAGCGGCACATCGCCGACGGAAGCTTCGTCGAGTGGACCGAATTCCTCGGCAACTACTACGGCAGTCCGCTCCCCGAACCGGGCAACGACCAGGACATCGTGCTGGAGATCGAGGTCGACGGTGCCCAACAGGTGAAGCGCCTCTTTCCCGACGCGTTGTTGTTGTTCGTGATCCCGCCGTCTCGTGAGGAGCAGGAACGACGTCTCCGGGGGCGGGGAGACCCAGGCGACAAGGTGCTGGCCCGTCTCAAGAAGGCCGAGGTCGAAGAGCCCATCGGTCGCGCGCTCGCGGACCACATCGTCGTCAACGACGACCTCGACGACACGATCGAAGAGATGCTGCAGCTCATCGAATCGGCTCGCGCCCGGTAGGATGTCGCCCTTATGGCGCTCGACCACGACACGATGATCAATCCGCCCATCGAGCAGCTGCTCGACAAGGTGGACTCGAAGTTCACCCTGGTCACGCTCGCTGCCCGCCGGGCCCGGAACATCAATTCGTACTTCAACCAGCTCGGCGACGGCCTCGGACACATGATCCCGCCGCAGGTGTCGTCGGTGGCCCGCAAGCCGTTGTCGATCAGTTTCGAGGAGATCGCCCACAACAAGATCGTCTGGACCGAGGCGCCAGCCGAGCTCGACGCCGAGGCCGAGGCCGATGTTCTGGCCGACGAGCCTGCCGCCGACGCCGCCGACGAGGCGTCCGACGACTGAACGGGGGTCGGGTCGTCGCAGGCCCGCCGGACCGGAGCAAGAGGGGACACCGATGCTCGAAGGCAAACGCATCGTGCTGGGGGTCACCGGCGGCATCGCCGCCTACAAGGCGGTGGAGGTCTGTCGTCGACTGGTCGACGCAGGGGCGCATGTCATTCCCATCATGACCGACAGCGCCGAGCACTTCATCGGGCGCACCACCCTCAGTGCCCTGGCGTCCGAGCCGGTACAGATCGAACTGTGGGACAATGCCACGACTCCGATCCCGCACACCAAGTTCGGTCAGGGAGCCGACCTCGTCCTCGTCGTGCCCGCAACCGCCCGACTGCTCGCCGCCTACCGCATGGGGCTTGCGACGGATCTCCTCACCAACACCTTGATCGCCACCCGGGCGCCGGTGATCGTGTGTCCGGCGATGCACACCGAGATGTGGGAACACCCGAGCGTCCTCGACAACGTCGCTGTGCTGCGCGATCGTGGTGTCCGCATCGTCGAGCCCGACTCCGGTCGACTCGCTGGTGGCGACGTCGGCGCCGGTCGTCTGGCCGATCCCGCCGCGATCGTCGCGGCGGTCGAGCAGGTGCTGGGGCCGCGTGACCTCGAGGGGGTGTCGGTGGTCGTGTCCGCTGGCGGTACCCGGGAGCCGATCGACGCGGTTCGTGTGATCGCCAATCGCAGCTCCGGCAAGCAGGGGTACGCGGTCGCCGCGGAGGCCGCCGCTCGTGGGGCCGCGGTCACGCTCGTGTCCACGGTCGATCTCCCCGTCCCGCCTGGGTGTCAGGTGGTCGCGGTCGAGACCGCCGAGCAACTCCAACGGGCGATGACGGTCGCAGCTGCCGACCACGACGTGATCGTCATGAGCGCAGCCGTGGCGGACTTCCGACCGAAGGTCGTTGCCGACCGCAAGCTGAAGAAACGCGACGGGCCACCGGAGATCGTGCTGGAACCCACGCCCGACATCCTCGCTGGGCTCGGTGCCGCCAAGCGCGCCGGACAGGTGATCGTCGGCTTCGCCGCCGAGACCGACGATCTGATCGCCAACGCCGCACGAAAACTCGCCTCCAAACATCTCGATCTCATCGTCGCCAACGACGTGAGTGCACCACAGGTTGGCTTCGCTCACGACACAAACGCGGTTACGCTGTTGCGGCCCGACGCGGAGCCTGTCGAGATCGACCTCGCATCGAAGCGAGATGTCGCTCGGGCCGTCATCGACACCATCATCGACATACTCGTCTCCATCCGCTCACCACATCGACAGGACTTTGCATGAGCACGTACACCTTCACCTCCGAAAGCGTCACCGAGGGCCACCCGGACAAGATGGCCGACCAGGTCTCCGATGCCGTTCTCGACGCGATCCTCACCGAGGACCCCGATGGACGCGTGGCCTGCGAGACGCTCCTGACCACCGGCCTGTGCGTGATCGCCGGCGAGATCACCACGTCGGCGTACGTCGACATCCCGAAGATCGCCCGCGAGACGATCAATGGCATCGGTTACGACAACGCCACCTACGGCTTCGACGGCAACACCTGCGGCGTCATCGTGTCGATCGACGAGCAGAGCCCCGACATCGCGCAGGGCGTCGACACCAGCGAGGAGGTGCGGGGCGGAAAGTCGGGCGAAGACAAGCTCAACCTGCAGGGCGCAGGCGACCAGGGCATGATGTTCGGTTACGCCTGCAACGAGACCGACGACTTGATGCCGCTGCCGATCTGGACGGCACATCGCCTGTCCGAGCGGCTCGCCGAGGTCCGCAAGTCCGGCCAGGTGCCGTACCTGCGTCCCGACGGCAAGACCCAGGTCACCTACGAGTACCACAATGGCTGGCCAGTGGCCCTCAAGGCCGTGCTGATCAGCACACAGCATCAAGACGGCGTCGATCGCGACACGGTCATCCGGCCTGATCTGATCGACCAGGTGATCCGCCCGACGATTCCGGAGCGGTTCGCCGATGACGACTTCGAGATCTACGTGAACCCGACCGGCCAGTTCGTGCGCGGAGGACCGTTCGCCGATGCCGGTCTCACGGGCCGCAAGATCATCGTCGACACCTACGGTGGCATGGGTCGCCACGGGGGCGGTGCGTTCTCCGGCAAGGACCCGAGCAAGGTCGACCGCTCTGCTGCGTATGCAGGTCGATGGGTGGCCAAGCACGTGGTCGCGTCCGGCGCCGCCGATCGCTGCGAGGTGCAGTTGGCGTATGCGATCGGCATGGCACAACCCATGAGCATCCTCGTCGAGACCTTCGGAACGTCCCACGTCGACCCGGCGGCGATCGAAGCAGCCGTGCGCTCGACGTTCGACCTGCGGCCGGGCGCGATCGTTCGTGACCTCGATCTCAAGCGGCCGATCTACAAGCGTTCGGCCGCATACGGTCACTTCGGTCGCGAGGGCTTCCCCTGGGAAGAGCTGAGCCGTCTCGCCGAGTTCAAGAGCGCCGTCGGGGTCTGAGCCGTCGGTGGCCGGTGTCGCCGATGGACCGTCGGTGGCCACCGTCGTTCCGGACGTCACCGGCCTCGACAAACTGTTCGACTACCTGATCCCGCCCGAGCTGGCCGCGCAGGTCCACGTCGGCTCGATCGTGCGCGTCGAACTGCACGGTCGGCGGATCGGCGGGTGGGTCTCGGCGATCTCCGACGAGCCAGCTGGCGGGCGATCGATCGAGTCGCTGAAGCCGATCGCCAAGGTGACCGGTCACGGTCCGGCTCCGGAGCTGTTCGAGCTGGCGGAGTGGGCATCGGTGCGCTGGGCGGCCCGCCGGATCCGGCCCTTCCTGGTGACGGCCTCACCCGCTCGAGCGGTGGTCGGTCTGCCGCCCGACCACCGTACCGGGAT
>JBGSII010000005.1:0-1906 GCA_041742555.1 Ilumatobacteraceae bacterium | reverse complement strand
GTCAGCTCCGCGACGAACTCCGAGCCTTTCTGCGCGCCGCCCTCGCGCCAGGCTGACGGTCCTCCCGGGGCCGGGGCCGGAGGACCGTCGGTCAGCGTTTCGTGTTGCGCCGTCGGCGGCCGTGGCGTTCGAGGGCGAGGTCGACGAGGCGGTCGATCAACGCGCCGTAGCTCAACCCCGAGTGGATCCAGAGTTTCGGGAACATCGAGATCGGCGTGAAGCCGGGCATCGTGTTGACCTCGTTGCAGAGGAAGCCGCGGCCGCTGCCGGTGTCGTCCATCTCGTAGAAGAAGTCGACCCGAGCGAGCCCGTCGCAGCGCAGTGCCCTGAACGTGTCCGTCGCCAACGCCCGCACCCGTTCGACCTCGTGATCCGGCAGGGGTGCGGGGATCAGGAGTTGAGCACCGTCGGTGACGTACTTGTCCTCGTAGCTGTAGAACTCCTCACCCGGCACGATCTCGCCGGGGATGGACGCCTCCGGGTCGATGCCGCCGAGGACGGCAACCTCGATCTCGCGGCCGACGATCGCTTCCTCCACGACGATCATCTCGTCGTAGGTCAACGCGTGGTCGATCGCCTCGCGGAGCCCTTCGATGGTGGTCGCCTTGGACACACCGACCGATGAGCCCATGTTGGCGGGCTTGACGAACACCGGGAGCCCGAGATCGTCCACGAGCTGCGCGGCCCAACCCGGCGTGATCTCGTGCTCGGCGAACGCTCGATAACGAGCCTGGGGGATGCCGGCGGCGCTCAGGACCTGCTTCGCCATTGCCTTGTCCATGGCGAGCGCGGAGCCGAGCACGCCGCTGCCGACGTAGGCCACGTTGGCGAGGTCGAGCATGCCCTGCACCGTGCCGTCCTCGCCCATCGGACCGTGCAGCAACGGGAGCACGACGGTCACCTCGTCCGACGCTGATGCTTCGGCGAGCATCGGTGTGAGCGCCACGTCCGCGCCGGCGGGATCGAGGCGCCCTGGGATCGCGTGTGGACCTTCGATGAGCGCCTCCACGGCCTCGTGAGCAAGGGCCCACTGCCCCTCGGTCGAGATCCCGACCGGCGTGATCCGATACCGAGCGGGGTCGGCAGCTCGCAGGACGTGGGCGGCGGTGGTGCACGACACGTCGTGTTCGGCCGACTCGCCGCCGAACAACACCACGAGATGAATGCGCTCGTCGGAGTGCCGCGTGGGGGCCATCGGCCCACGGTACCGTCGGCGCCTGTGAGGATTCGTGCATCCGAGGCGGCCGCAGGCATCGGCGGTCGACTGATCGGCCCGGACGTCGAATTCGAGGGTGCCTCGTTCGACTCCCGCACCACCCAGCGCGGCCAGCTGTTCGTGCCGATCGTCGCCGACCGTGACGGACACGAGTTCATCGGCTCCGCCCGCGAACGAGGTGCGTCGGTGCACCTGACGAGTGAGCCCGACCCGTTCCGGCGTGACGGCACGGCGATCGAGGTCGCCGACACCGCCCGGGCGCTGCTGGCGTTGGCGCAGTGGGCGAGACCGCGCCTCGACGCGCGGGTGGTGGGTGTCACCGGCAGTGTCGGCAAGACGTCGACCAAGGACCTGATGGCCGCAGCGTGCGGAGCTGGTCTGCGAACGACAGCGAACGAACGCAGCTTCAACAACGAACAGGGCCTCCCCGTCACGATCCTCAACGCGCCGGACGACACCGAGGTCCTGATCCTCGAGATGGGCATGCGGGGATTCGGCCACATCGCGCAACTGTGCGAGATCGCCCGTCCCGACATCGGTGTGGTCACCGTCGTGGGTCATGCGCACACCGAGCTCGTGGGCGGCATCGACGGCGTCGCTGCCGCCAAGGGTGAACTCGTCGAGGCGCTGCCGGCGTCGGGGACCGCTGTGCTCAACGCCGACGACCCTCTGGTTGCTGCGATGGCCGCT
>JBGSII010000004.1:0-3401 GCA_041742555.1 Ilumatobacteraceae bacterium | reverse complement strand
AACGGCAACCAGGCGGCGCCGACCCCAGCCGAAGCAGCGGCCGAAGCCGAGATCGTGGCACTGTGCGTCGGCAACGACGACGACGTGCGCGAGGTCGTGCTCGGCCCCAACGGAGCCCTGGAAGCGATGGCGCCCGGATCGATCCTGGTCGATCACACCACCGCGTCGGCAGGATTGGCGCGCGAGCTGGCCTCGGCGTGCGCCGAGCGCGGTGTCGGATTTGTCGACGCGCCTGTCTCGGGCGGTCAGGCAGGGGCCGAGAACGGCCAGCTCACCGTGATGTGCGGGTGCGATGACCCTGACGTGTTCGAGCGCGCCGAAGCAGTGATCGCGGCCTATGCGAAGTCGTGCGTCCGACTCGGACCGGCGGGTGCCGGCCAGCTCACCAAGATGGTCAATCAGATCTGCATCGCCGGCCTGCTGCAGGCGCTTGCCGAGGGCGTGAACTTCGCCAAGCTCGCCGGACTCGACGTCGACCAGGTCGTCGACGTGATCGGCAAGGGTGCGGCGCAGAGCTGGCAGATGGACAACCGCGCCAGGACGATGGCCGCCGACGAGTTCGAATTCGGTTTCGCGGTCGAGTGGATGCGAAAGGACCTCGGCATCGTGCTCGACGAAGCCGACCGCAATGGGGCGCGGCTCCCGGTCACGGCGCTCGTCGATCAGTTCTACAAGGACGTCGTCGCTCGAGGTGGCGATCGGTGGGACACCAGCAGCCTCATCCGGCTACTCGGTTGACACGGCAGGTTGATCGGGGTTCGAATCGGCGTGCGATGAGCGAGACCCGACCGGTTCGCTCATCGGTGGGCGTCGGCCGTGTCTCAGCGTTCCTCGTGCAGCGCTCTCGCGAGTGCGTCGACGATTCGATCCACCTGCGCGTCCGACGTGATGAACGGCGGGCAGAAGGTCACGGTCTCGGTACCGATCGCCCTCGTGATCACGCCGAGTTCGAGCATCCGGTCACGCACCGCCATCGCGTTCTGGTCGGGACGCATCGCCGCACCGAAGATGGCGACCTCGCCTCGCAGTTGAGCGAACGCGCCGTCGGATTCGAGGGACCGCAGGCCCGATTCGAGCCGCGCTCCCATCGTCGCCACGGCGTCGAGCAAGCCTTCCCGCTTGATGATCTCGAGGTTGGCCAGCGCGGCAGCACACGCGGCGGGGTGCCCCGAGTAGGTGTAGCCATGGCGCAGGATGAAGTCGGTGTCAGCCTCGAGCGCGTCACGCACGCGGCGACCCACGATCACGCCGCCGAGCGGCTGGTACCCCGAGGTGACGCCCTTGGCGAAGGTGGTGAGATCGGGCGTCACGCCGTAGTGCTCGGCCGCGAACCAGCGACCCATCCTCCCGAAGCCCGTGATCACCTCGTCGAAGATGAGCAGTGCGCCGTGCTGATCGCACAGCCGTCGCGTCTCGGCGAGGTATCCGTCGACCGGGGGGAAGACGCCCGCAGCACCCTGCACGGGCTCGGTGATCACGGCAGCGAGCCGGTCGCTGTGCTCGGCCATCACGACCGACAGCGCCTCGACGTCGTCGCTCGGAACCTGCACGACGTCGGCAAGGAGCTCGCCGTAGCCCTCCCGGTTGAGCTGGATCCCCTGCGCGCTGGTGCCGCCGTAGTTGGTCCCGTGATAGCCCCTGACCCGCGAGATGATCAGCTGCCGCTCCGGTCGGCCCGCCAGGACATGGGTGAGCCTGGCGAGCTTCATCGCCGAGTCGACCGCCTCGGAGCCTGATCCGGCGTAGAACACCCGAGCATCGGCGATCGGCGTCACGTCGGCGATCCGTTCGGCGAGTGCGTCCGCGGGAGCGTTGGTGAACGGGTCGAAGCACGAGTAGGCCTCGATCGTGGACATCTGACGGGCGACCGCGTCGGCGATCTCCCGGCGACCGTGGCCGACCTGGCAGTACCACAGACTGGCCATGGCGTCGACGAGTTCGTTTCCGTCGGAATCCCACAGCAGTGCGCCGTCGCCACGAGCGATCGTGATGAAGTGTTCTCGCGTCGGTTTCGCGAACGGATGGAGAAAGGCGCCGGGCATGTCGGCATTCTGGCAGCCATCGACGGCCGAGCCCCGTGCCGACCGCCGGCCTGTGGCAAGGTCGCGCCATGCCGACACCGTTCGACGAGGCGGCCGCGAGGGTGCGGGCCGGGGGAGATCATCACGCAGAGGCCGCCGCGCTCGTCGGCCAGATGACGATCGAGGAGCGGCTGGGGTGCCTCGACGGTGACACCCCGTTCTGGCCCGGCCTGATCGACATGACCGCGGGCGGCTACTACCGTCACCCGTGGCCCGCGGCCCATGTCGATCGCCTCGGCATCCCCGGGATCGACTTCGCCGACGGACCGCGCGGGTGCGTCGTCGGCGACGCGACGGCGTTCCCGGTGAGCATGGCGCGCGGCGCGACGTTCGATCCCGACCTCGAGACGAGCGTTGGTGACGCGATCGGCGCCGAACTCCGAGCGAGCGGTGCCACCTACACCGGCGCGGTGTGCATGAACCTGTTGCGACACCCTGCGTGGGGGAGAGCCCAGGAGACCTACGGCGAGGATCCCCATCACGTCGGGGTGATGGCCGAGGCGTTCGTTGCGGGCCTGCAGCGCCACGTCATGGCGTGCATGAAGCACTTCGCCCTCAACTCGATGGAGAACGCACGTTTCACGGTCGACGTGACGCTCGACGAACGTGCGCTGCACGAGGTGTACCTCCCGCACTTCGAACGCGTCGCTGCAGCGGGGGTCGCCTCGGTGATGAGCGCCTACAACTCCGTGAACGGTGAATGGTGCGGGCAGAACGCCCACCTGCTGACCGAGGTCCTCCGGGACGAGTGGGGATGGGACGGCTTCGTCACCTCCGATTTCATCTTCGGTCTGCGCGATCCGGCTCGCTCGGTGGTGGCGGGCCTCGACATCGAGATGCCGTTCCGCCAGCAACGGGCGATGGCCTTGCGTGACGCGTTGCGCACCGGCACACTCACCGAACGCGACGTCGACCGTGCAGTCGAACGGATCGTCGCCACGCTGCTTCGCTTCTCGTCGGTGTTCGAACGCCAGCCGTCGTACGACGTCGTGGGATGTGACGACCACCGAGCGCTCGCCCGGCAGGTCGCCGTGGCTTCGACGGTGCTCCTGCGCAACGACCGCTCGCTGCTGCCACTCGATTCGTCGGCCACCCGTCGACTCGCCGTGTTGGGACGGTTGGCCGCGGTGCGCAACCTCGGCGACGGGGGGTCGAGCGACGTCAGGTCGACGCAGGTCGTGACGGCGCTCGACGGCCTGCGGGCTAAATTGCTGCAGGTGCGTTATTTAGTGTCCGAAGAAAAGCTTTCGCTATTTGGCCCGCAACTCGATATAGCAGAAATAGCGCAGCATTTGGCAGCGTTCGACCGCATTGCAAAAG
>JBGSII010000003.1:0-4169 GCA_041742555.1 Ilumatobacteraceae bacterium | reverse complement strand
GAAGCGGTCGTCGAGCAACTCACTCGACGCTGATCTCAGGCCGGATCGCGGCTGGTGCGTGTCCTGGGCACGTGGTGCTGCTACAGTGACGTTCGCCCGGTCAGCCGGGCCGCACCCCGAGATCTCGGTCGTGTGCGAATTCTGCCAGGGGATCCACGGCTCGGACGCGTGACGCGCCGACGCAACCCCTCCCTCTGGTGCTCGATCCCTCACCCGGCCAACTGCTCGGTGAGAAGAGAGGAACCCTCGTGGCCGCAGCCGCACTCGAACAGTCCATGCTCGAATCGAAGGACAAGGACACCCTGCTGGAGATGGCCAAGGCGCTCGGCGTCAAGGCCACGGCACGGCAGAAGAAGTCGGACATCATCGACATGATCCTGGACACGACCGGATCGAAGTCCGCTCCGGCCCCAGCCGACGGCGCCGCAACCACCAAGGGGCCGAGCGCACCCGCAGCGCCCTCGGGCAGCGATGGGGCATCACGTGAGCCGGACCAGGCTGCGGCGCCCGCCACCGCATCGTCCGAAACGGCCGAGATCGTGCTCGGACCCGACGGCGAACCGCTTGCCGACTGGGAGATCGAGCTCGCACGGAGCGGGGAGACCGCCGAGGTTGTGATCCCGCCTCCGAGCACTGACCGCACTCGCGATGCTGAGCAGCGCACCGACCGCAACCGCAGTGAACAGAACCGCAACGAACAGAACCGCAACGATCAGGTGCGGGGCGATCGCGCGGGCGCCGACCAGGCAAGCCAGGGCGAGCGCAACCGCAACGGTCAGGGCGGCGCTCCGCGCAACGACAACCGCAACGACAACCGCAACGACAACCGCAGCAACGATCCGGGCGATGGCAACCGTCGTCGTCGTCGCCGGCGGAAGGGTCGCGGTGGACAAGAAGGCCCACAGGGCGAGGACGTCGAGCTCATCGAGCAGGACACAGGCTTCGAGAGCACCGAACCGGTCGATGTCGAGGGGTACCTCGACATCCGCGACGAAGGGTACGGCTTCCTCCGAGTCGAGGGGTACCTGCCGAGCAAGCAGGATGCGTACATCCCGCTCAAACTCGCCCGCCAGTACGGTCTGCGCAAGGGAGATTTCGTCACCGGCAAGGTTCGCCCCGCCGGCCGCAACGAGAAGAATCCGGGCCTGCTCGAGATCTACACGATCAATGGTGGCGACCCCGACGCCGCGAAGAAGCGACCGCACTTCGAGAGCCTCACCGCGCTGTTCCCCGACCAGCGCCTCACGCTCGAGGATCCGAACGATCCGGCCAACATGACCGCTCGCATCATCGACCTGGTGGCGCCGATCGGTAAGGGGCAGCGAGGGATCATCGTGTCGCCGCCGAAGGCCGGCAAGACCACGGTGATGAAGACGATCGCCAAGTCGATCGAACTCAACAACCCGGAAGTCGAATTGCTCGTGCTCCTCATCGACGAGCGGCCGGAGGAAGTCACGGACATGCGGCGCAGCGTCAAGGGGGAGGTGATCTCCTCGACCTTCGACCGTCCGAGCGACGAGCACACCCACGTCGCTGAGATGACGATTGCCAAGGCCCGCCGCATGGTCGAGGCGGGCAAGGACGTCGTGATCATCCTGGACGGGATCACCCGACTCAGCCGTGCGTACAACCTCGCCGCGCCGGCGAGCGGCAAGATCCTGTCCGGCGGCATCGACGCCGGCGCGTTGTACCCCCCGAAGAAGTTCTTCGGCTCGGCGCGCAACTGTGAAGAGGGTGGCTCGTTGACGATTCTCGCCACGGCGCTGGTCGACACCAACAGCCGCATGGACGACGCGATCTTCGAGGAGTTCAAGGGCACGGGCAACATGGAACTGCGCCTCGACCGCAAGGTCGCAGAGCGCCGGATCTATCCGGCGATCGACGTCGATGCGTCCTCGACCCGTCACGAGGAGCTGTTGTTCGACCGCAAGCAGCTGCAGCAGGTGTGGAAGCTTCGGCGCGTGCTGTCGGGCCTCGCCCAGGACGGCAGCGCCGCGGCGGGCCTCGAGCTCCTGATCGACCGACTCAAGACCTTCCGCACCAACGACGAGTTCCTCGCGGAGATCGCGAAACAGCCCTCGATGTGAACTGTCACACTGTGCCGGGTCAAACGTGACATCAGTGGGTGCGGCGGCTGCAACTGTCACGTTTGACCCGGCACAGTGTGACAGTAGGGTGGTGTGCCGATCTGGGTGACGACCGGGGGCACAGGGCCCGCCCGCTCAGCCACTCACAGGAGATCCATCATGAAGACCGACATCCACCCCAGCTATGCCGAGACCACGGTGCGCTGCTCGTGTGGCAACACGTTCGTGACCAAGTCGACCGTCGCGGGTGACCTCACGGTCGAACTCTGCAACGAATGCCATCCGTTCTTCACCGGCAAGCAGAAGCTGGTCGACTCGGGCGGACGCGTCGAGCGCTTCAACAAGCGGTACGGCCAGCGCAAGAACGCGCCGGCACCATCCGCCGACGACTGAGTCAGCAGGGCGTCACGCCCGATCCGCGACGTCGCTCGCCGGAATCGGTGTGAAGAAATCACTCAAGTTCCTCGAGAAGTGGCCGATGACCCGTCGGGACTTCTCACATGGCGGCACCACCACTGACCGAGGCGAACGTTCGGCATCTGTTGCGTCGAACCGAGTTCGTCGATCGCCCACATCGCGTCGCGGAACTCCTCGGGCTGGGCTCGATCGAGGCGGCGGTCGCCGACGTGCTCGCCGTTGCGGCGACACCGCCGTCGGTGACGTTCACCGCGCCAGCTGATCGCGACTGGGAGCGAGGTCAGGATCTGACCCACTTCTGGCTCGACCAGATGGCACACGACTCGATCCGACCGTTCCAGGAACGTCTCGCGTTCTTCTGGCACGGCCACTTCTGCAGCGAGTTCGGCAAGGTCGGTTCGGCGACGCTGATGCGCGAACAGATCGATCTCTGGCGGCGCGACGGGCTCGGCAGCATTCGCACCCTCGCGACGACGATGTCGACGCAGGTGGCGATGATCCGCTACCTCGACAACAACCAGAACAGGAAGAGTTCTCCGAACCAGAACTTCGCCAGGGAGCTGATGGAGCTCTTCCTGCTCGGCGTGGGCAACTACACCGAGGCCGACGTCGAGGCGTCGACCGCGGCCTGGACCGGACACACCGACCAGTGGAACGACACGGTGAGTCCGTATCGCTGGCGTGCCGATTGGCACGACGCCGCGCCGAAGGACTTCCTCGGCCAGCGCATCAACACCGATTCGTCCACTGGAGCCTGGCCGGGCCATGGTCCCGAGACGATCTCGGTGATCCTCGGCAGCGGTGCGGTCCCAGGCGGCGCCGACAATGTCGCCAACCGTGGTCGCCCGACCCGTGAGGTCGCGGCGGAGTTCTTGTCGTACAAGCTCTGGACCTCGTTCGCGGCCGAGACGCCGCCTCCGCCCGACGTGATGGCGGCGATGCGGACGGCGCTCACGTCGAACGACTTCTCGGTTCGGCCGTGGGTGACGGCAATGCTGACCCACCCCGACTTCTACGCCGATTCGGTGAAGCAGGGACTGGTGCGCACGCCGGTCGAGTACGTGGTTGCGCTGCTCGTCGCCACCGGCAAGCGGTCGCGCGACGCCAATGTCACCTGGTTGATGGACGCAATGGGACAGCGGTTGCTGTTCCCACCCAACGTCAGTGGGTGGCGCCCGAACGGGTACTGGGTGAACGCGAGCGCGATGGAGGGCCGTGCCCGCACTGCGCAGAGCTTCTTCTGGGTGTCGAGCCGCACGTACTGGAACGGCGCCGACGGGCCGATCACGCTGGCCGGCGGCTCGATCATGCGCTCGGAGATCACCGCCCGACTGCCGGGGCCCGCGCAGCTCCCCGTGCTCACGAATGTCGACTTCGTCAACCGCCTGCTCGAGTTGACCCGTCTCCAACTCGCCCCGTCGACGGTTGCCGAGATCGTCCGGTACGCCGACGGCGCCACCGTGTGGGAACGCAACAACGCACTCCTCCTCGTCCTGCTCGCCCCCGAGATGCACCTGGCCTGATCATGCTCGACTCCGACATCTCCACCGCCGACGCCCTGCGGCACCTGCAGGTCGCCGACAGCGACCCGAACGCCATCGACCGTCGCCGCTTCCTGCAGCTCGTCGGCCTCGGCGTCGGTGCGGGAGCCCTCGCCGGGCCGAC
>JBGSII010000002.1:0-1572 GCA_041742555.1 Ilumatobacteraceae bacterium | reverse complement strand
CCGCCCCCGCCACCGCAGTCGCAGCTGCCGGCGCCGACGAACTCGACATCGGGGTCGTCACGAGGGAGCCAGTCCAGGCCAACCCCTGCAGCCGTGGAGGTCGTGGAGGAGTCACCACCTCCCGAGACCGAGGAGGACGAGCCGGTCGAACCGGCCGACGAGACGGTTGCCGATGCCGACGACGCACCGGCCGTGCTGACGCCCATCCTCGCCGTCGGACGAAGCCGCTACGCCGTTGCGGGCCTCGGCGTTGTCGCATTGGCGTCGCTGTTGGGTGCGCTCGAGATCACCAAACGACCACGACGCCGGACCGGACAGCTCGATCCGACCGCCGCAGGAGGACTCCCGTGATCGCGTCCACCACTCGCCGAATCGTCGTCGGCGTCGCCGTGATTGCATCGGTCTGGCTCACGGGTTCGGTCGAGGCGTCCGTCGACGCGCCGTCGGATGCCGGATCGGTCGAGTTCGTCGATCCCACCAGCCGCGAACCGATCACGTCGGGCGACAGCAACACGCCGTTCGTGCTCCGTGCGCCAGTCGACTCGGTGTGCCCGGGCGACAGCGCCAACGACGACTGGCGCGTCCAGAGCTTCCTGATCCCCGTCACCGACGACCCCGCAACCATTCAGTACGGCGTCATCGGTGCCGAAGGCGATGGCCAGTTCGCCGTGTACAGCCTGCAGACGCGGCCGTACGTGGACACGCTCACCGAGGCAAATGGGGCCGCCGGTCTCCCGGGACGGATCCCCGAGACCGTCGCGCTGTCGTTCGGCGTGTTCCCGGCCGGGACCCTGACCGAGTCTCGATACCGAATCGGCCTCGCCTGCACGCTGTTCCGAGAGACCGCCGTGTACTGGGACACCGAGATCGAACTGACGCCGGCACCCGAGGTCGAGCCGGGCCAGTTCCGCTGGACGGTCGCCGGCGCCTCGGTCGCCGAGGAGTCCGACGGCGGATCGAGCGGGCTGTATGCACTGCTTGCGCTCGGCGCTGTTGCCGTCGTCGGCCTGCTCGTCGTGCGCTGGCGACGTTCCTCGCGACGCGACCAGAACCCGACCACCCAGAGCAAGGAGTCCGTGTGATCCACGAGTCTGTACCAACGAGCCGAGCAACTGCTCGCCGACGGGTCGGGTGCATCGCGGCGCGCGTGGGCGTGGTGGTGTCGGCGGTGATGCTGATCGTGTCGGGAGCCGCAGCGCTCGATGTCACGCGCGCCCCGGTCGAGGCGGCAACGAACGCGGGGGCCGCGGTGGTGGTGTCGGCGCAGTTGCCCACGACCGGCCAGCCGATCACCTCGGGTGGCAGTGCGACGGTGTTCAGTCTGCAGCTCCCGGTAGGTGCAGAGTGCACCGGTGATTCTGCGTCGAGTGATTATCGGGTGCAGAGCTACATGGTTCCGAGTTCGGTGGATCCTGGTTCGTTGACGTACGCGTCGTTGGGGCCGGTGCCGCTGGGGACGGGTGCGGCGTATCGTCAGCCGCTGTTCACGACCACGACGCAGCGGTTCGTCAACGAGACGACGGGGGTGGCGTCGTCGCCGGGCGGTGGTGGTCAGATTCCGACGTTGCCGGG
>JBGSII010000001.1:0-8026 GCA_041742555.1 Ilumatobacteraceae bacterium | reverse complement strand
CAGCGCCGATGGTCTCGTGATCGCGGAATCCGCGGTGGTGACCGGCGTCGTCGACGACGTCGTCTTCGTTGCGGTGAGCCGACGCGACGGGCCGATCGTGGCGGCCGCCGCTCACCAGGGCACCGCGAGCCTGCTCTACCTGCCCTGACCAGCGAGGCGATGGTCCGGGCACCCCACGGTCACGTGACCGAGGGGACGATCCGAGGCGTCCAGGGCCGGGGCTCGTCCCAGTGGTGGCCGATCACCTGGGCGGTCGCCAGCGAGGCGAGGAACTCCATCGGCGTCGTGAAGTCGGCCATCTCGACGTACGCCGCGCCGAGTGCGTCGGGGACGTGGCCGTCACTCCCGGCACCTCCGACGATGCCGTACTCGGCAGCGAACTCGACAGCACGCCGGTTGAGACTCGACAACGACGTCTTCGCGTTGAGCACCTCGACGGCGTCGATCAGGTCGGCCTCGGCCAGTTCGTACAGCGCTGACTCGGCGAGGTGACGGCGCATCGGGTCGAACGGGTGCGGAACGTACACCACGCCACCCTGATCGCGAATCACCCTGGCCGCCTCGAGGTGCGAGATCCCCATCGGTACCCGTTCGGTGAGGAACAGCCCGATGACCTCGCCGGCCGGCGTGCGCAGCTCCTCGCCGACGATCACCCGGCAGGCGAGCCGATCGCGCAACGCGAGTGCACCGTCGATCGCGTTGTGATCGGTGATGCACACGACGTCGATCCCGCTCGCATCGACCGCCGCGGCGAACTCGTCCGGCGTCGTCGTCGAGTCACCACTCCACATGGTGTGGATGTGTAGATCGACGCGCACGTGAGCGGCGCGCTGCGCGACGGCGAGGTGCGGGTGCCGGACGATCGCCTCGGGTGATGCGGCACCCATCAGTGGCCCTCTCCGACCTCAGGAACCCGACATCGTGACGTCACGAATCACCAGGCTCATCCCCGACGATCGCATCGGCAACCACTCGAGGTCGCCGCCCACCTCGACGATGTCGAGCAGCATCCGTTGGAGCGTCGATGCGATCGTGATCTCTCGGGCAGGCGCGCCGACGACGCCGTTGCGGATCAACATGCCCGCGGCTCCCGTGGAGAAGTCGCCACTGATCGGGTTGACGCCGGAGTGCAGCCCCTGCATCTGCTGCACGAGCAGCCCGTCGTCGACATCGGCGATGAGCTCCTCCTGCGATCGTGTTCCCGGCACCAGCGACAGGGCGAGGCAGCCAACTCCAGGTGTTCCGGCGAAACCGCCGCGGGTCGCGTTCCCCGTGGAGACGGTGTCGGCCCGCCGGGCGGAGTAGGAGTTGTGCACGAACTGACGCAGGACACCATCTTCGATCAGCACGTTGCGACGCGCCGCGAGGCCTTCGCCGTCGACATCGGTCGCGGTGTAGGCCTTCGGGTTCGTCGGATCGTCGACGAGCGTGACGAACGGGGCGGCCACGGTCTCGCCCACCCGATCGCGAAACAGTGAGCGACCCTTGACGACCGCCTCGCCGTTGAGCGTGGACGAGACCACCCCGAGGAACTGCGCCGTCACGAACGGGTCGAGCACCACGGTGACTCGTCGGCTTGCCGGCTGCGTGGCGCCGAGCAGCCGAGTCGCTCGCTCGACAGCGTCGCGAGCGGCACGATCGAGATCGAAGTCGTCGGGTGACCGGCCAACGGAGAACCCGAACCCGGTCTGCGTCTCGGTGTCGTCACCATCGCCATCGTCGGCCAGCGTGGACACCGACACGTAGCACCCGTTCTCGCGGCCCGACATCCGGATGCCCGTGGTGGAGGCCACCGCCGACTCTCCGGCGGCGTCGGCATAGTCCGAGTCGTCGACGCGCACCCGAGGGTCGCCGCCGGACGCCAACTTCTCGAGCTGTTTGGCGAGGTCGATCTTGCGGTCCGTCGGATAGTCGGCGAGGTCGTCGTTCCAGAGCGACTGTTCGGTGACGGGCACGCCATCGGGCTCGGCGAGCGCCGCCCACTCGTCGACCGTGCCGAACTGCACGTTGTCGCGCGCCTCGGCGAGGACCTCGCGAATCGCATCCTCGTCGAGCGTGCCCGCGTACGCGAAGCCGGTGCGGCCCTCGCGGATCACGCGGATGCCGACACCCTCGCTCTGGGCCGACACGAAGTGTTCGACCTCGCCTTCGTAGACCCGCACCTCGGTCTCGCCCCCGCGGGCGACGAAGGCCTCGATCTGCTCGCCTGGACGCGCCTGCTCGACGACTCGGTCAGCAATGACCTGCAGTTCGCTCTCGAACGGGCTCATCGCCGTCCCGCCGCCCGGATTGCACCAGGGGTCTGACCCCTGCTGCAATTCACGCCGTTCCTCCGACGGTGAGGGACTTCACTCGCAGTGTCGGCTGGCCGTCGCCGACCGGGACGTCCTGGCCGTCCTTGCCGCAGGTCCCAGGACTCCCCATGGCGAAGTCGTTGCCGAGCATGTCGATGTCGGCGAGCACCTTGGGGCCGTTGCCGATGAGGTTGCCGTCTCGCAACGGCTCGGTGACCTCGCCGTTCTCGATCAGGTAGGCCTCGGTCATGCCGAACACGAAGTCGCCCGAGGCGGTGTTCACCGAGCCGCCACCGAGTTTGGCGACGTAGACGCCACTGGCCGTCGAGGAGATGATGTCGTCCGGATCGTCCGGGCCGTCGAGGACGAACGTGTTGGTCATGCGCACCATCGGCAGGTACTGGTAGCTCTGACGACGACCGTTGCCCGACTGCGGACGGCCCTCCTTGCGCGCTCGCAGGTAGTCCCACATGTAGTCGGTGAGGATCCCGTCCTCGATCAGCACGTTGCGTTGCGTGACGTGACCCTCGTCGTCGAAACCGAGCGTTCCCCACTCCCCCGGCATCGTTCCGTCGTCGACGAGCGTGACCAGCGGTGACGCGACCTGCCGACCGACCTTGCCGGCATAGACGCTCGCACCCTTCTGGATGTGGTCGGCCTCGAGGCCGTGTCCGCACGCCTCGTGGAACAGGACACCGCCGGTGCCGTGTTTGATCACGACGGGCATCGCTCCCGAGGGAGCCGGTCTGGCACGAAGCTTGGTGATGGCTTGCCGCGCTGCCTCGCGCGCCAGTTCCTCGACATCGACCTTGTCGAAGACCTCGAAGCCGATCGTGTGACCCATCGACTGGAAGCCGGTCTGCATCCCGCTGTCGCCATCGGCGACGGCACTGACCCGCAACAGTGTCCGGACGATCTCGTCGTCGGTGAGCACACCATCGGTATTGGCGACCAGGACCTGTTTGCGGCTGTCGCCGTATCCCGCTGAAACCTGCACGATCTCGGCGCCGAAGGACCGCGCGGCTTCGTCCATCCGGAGCAGCAGCTCGACCTTGGCCGCCTTGGCGACGCTGTCCGGATCGCGCTCGACGCTGTTGGGTCGATGAGGAGGCGACGGCGTCAGCGCGATCGTTCGGACTCCACCACCTCCCTGCCTTGCCGCAGCTGCAGCGGCTGCCGCCGCTGCAGCGAGTCCGGGCTCTGACAGGTCCGACGTGTAGGCGAACCCGGTCGTCTCACCGGCAACGACGCGGATACCCGCGCCCCGATCACGGCCGCTGGAGACCTGTTCGATGCGCCCGTCGTCGAGTCCGGCCGATGTCGAGCGTTTGTCCTCCGCGTAGACCTCGGCGAACTCGGCTCCCCCGCTGACCGCGCCGGCGAGTACTCGTTGCAGGACGTCTCGTTCGATCACCCCGCCGAGCCTACGTACACGACGTGCCAGGCGCATCGTGTACGTCGGCTGGCGGACGTTGTTAGCGTTGTCTGGGTGAATCTCGAAACAGGAATGCGCGGGGACGCCAAGCTCGTGGTCACCGCAGGCGACACCGCCCTTGCGCTCGGCTCGGGGATCGTCGAGGTGCTCGGTTCACCGCGCCTGGTTGCGCTGTGCGAGGAAGCGTGCTGCAATGCGATTTCGACTGCCCTCGACCCTGGCACGACGTCGGTGGGCATGCGCGTCCAGTTCGACCATCTCCAGCCCACGCCGATCGGTGCCGAGGTCGTCGCCGAAGCGGTGCTCGAGAAGATCGACGGTCGCCGCCTGAAGTTCACGGTGTCCGCCACCGACGCAGGAGGGCTCGTCGCGGCCGGCAAGATCACACGCGTCGTGGTCGACCTCGAGCGCTTCATGTCGAAGTGCTGCACCCCCTGACACGTCCGACCTCGACCCCAACGTTCAGGCGAGGTTGCTCGACCGCGGGTACACGTCGCCAGGGTCCGTGATGACGTTGACGAGGTACGGCACGCCGCTCGCGAACGCCCGATCGAGTGCCGGGCCGATCTCCGAGGGAGCGGTGACGGTCTCGCCGCCACCACCGAGCGCCTTGACGACGTCGTCGTAGCGCATCTCCGGTTGCAGATCGCAGGCCATGTCCCATCCGTAGATCGCTTGCATGGGGTGCTTCTCGAGGCCCCACATCCCGTTGTTGCCGACGACCATCACGACCGCCAGACCGTGACGCACCAACGAGTCGACGTCCATCAAGCTGAACCCGGCGGCCCCATCGCCCAGCAGCACCACCACTTGCGACGACGGCCGCACGACCCGCGCAGCGATCGCGTAGCCGAGTCCGTTGCCGAGACAGCCGTACGGCCCGGTGTCGAGCCAGCTGCCGGGCTCGAACACCTCGATGAACTTGCCGGCGTACGACGCGAAGTCGCCACCGTCACAGATCACGACGGCATCCCGCTCGAGGCGCTTGCGCAGTTCGCCGTAGATGCGACTCGGCTTGATCGGGTCGTCGCCCGCCTCCAGCAACAGCACCTCGCCGTGCGTCGCGGCAGACTCGGCGTCGCGCAATTCCGCGATCCATCCGGCGTGATCGACTCGATCACCGGCGAAGTCGGCGAGGCCACGCAGCGTGAGTCGGAGGTCGCCCGCCACCGTGAGCACGTCGACGTGACCAGCTCGCTGCGACTCGGCGTCGACGACATGAGCGACCGTGGCGGCGCCGAACCGGCCGAAGCCGAGCCGGAAATCGAGCGGCGTGCCGAGCACCACCACGACATCGGCGCGCTGCTTGAGCAGGCCACGAGTCCGCAGGAATGCCAACTCGTGGTCGGCGGGCAACAGGCCGCGACCCATCCCGTTGAAGAAGCACGTCACCCCGAGATGTGCGGCCGCGGCGGCGAGTTCGTCCCATGCACCATCCCAGTACACATCGGAGCCGACGAGGAACGCCGGGCGCTCGGCGCCGGCGATCAGCGCGGCAAGCGTGGCCACCACCTCGTCGTCTGGCGCCGCGCCCATCCCGTCGCACGAACCGACATCGGGAACATCGCCGGTCGAGGGACCGAACACGTCGAGCGGGAAGTCGAGGAAGGTCGGTCCGCGGTGCGGCTCGATCGCGAGCCGGGCGGCCTCGTGCACCATCGCTCCCGCCCGCTCCGGATCGGTGACCGTGGCCGCCATCTTCGTGATCGACGCCACGATCGGCACGTGGTCGAGTTCCTGCAGCGACCCAGCACCCCACCGCCCCTGGGGTGCCCGCCCGCCGAGCACGACCACCGGTGAACCGTTGAAGTGCGCCGACGTGATCGCCGACACGCCGTTGGTGATGCCCGGCCCGGCGGTCAGCGCGGCAAATCCCGGACGGCGGGTGAGCTTCGCGTAGGCCTCCGCCGCAAAGGTTGCCGACTGCTCGTGGCGCGTGTCGACCACGCGCATGCCCTGGTCACGCGCCGCGTCGTAGAGCGGCCAGATGTGACCACCGTTGAGCGTGAACATCACCTCGGTTCCGTACGCGGCCACCGCTGCCACCGCCTGCTGTCCGGCGTGCCCGGAAATCTCTGTCATGTCACAAGACCGTAACGCGCGCCTAAAGTACGGATCCGATGCAGGTGGCCGACGCAGCTCCGGCACCGGTACGCGAGCACCGGGTGTACTGGTGGAAAGAGGCCCTGATCGTCGCGATCTTCTACGGCATCTACTCCTGGACTCGCAACCTGTTCGGCTCGAACAGGATCGCTGCCGACGGCGTCCCCGAGCAGGCCTTCACCAACGCAGAACGCGTCATCCAGTTGGAGATGGACCTGAACCTGTTCCATGAGCAGACGGTCCAGTCATGGTTCCTTCCCTACGCGTGGTTCATCCAGTTCTGGAACACCTTCTACGGCACCGCCCACTTCGTCGTCACGCTGGGCGTCTTCGTGCTGCTGTACCTCAAGCGCGCCGATGTGTTTCCCCAGTGGCGCAACTCGCTCGCGGCGATGACCGCGCTCGCGATCGTCGGCTTCGCCTGGTTTCCGTTGATGCCGCCACGTCTGCTCGACGAGCCGTGCCCGATCCCCGTCGAGATCGCCGAGGCGACCGACACACGCATCAGCTACGGCGGAGCGTGCATCGAGAGCGATCTGCGGCCCGATGGCGGATGGGGCTTCGTCGACACGCTCGCCGAGTTCGGCGGGCCGTGGTCGTTCGATTCCGAGACGATGGCATCGATCTCCAACCAGTACGCGGCCATGCCGAGCCTGCACATCGGTTGGTCGACCTGGTGTGCGATCGCCATCTGGCCGTTGCTCCGACGGAGGTGGCTCAAGGCCCTCGTGCTGCTCTACCCGGCAGCCACACTGTTCTGCATCGTCGTGACCGGCAACCACTTCTGGCTCGACGGCGTCGGCGGGCTCGTCGTGTTCAGCATTGGGGCGCTGATCGGATGGGGCCTGCACCGCTGGAACCAGGACCGCCTCGACCGCCGACATGCACTCGTTGCTGCGAACGGCGAGTCGTGAGCAGTTCGTCACCGTGCCACGCATCGGGACACCGATGGCCGTATCCTTGATACGACAATGAGTCAGATGCGTTTGAACCCACTCAACGGTCGATGGGTGACCATCGTTGCCGAGCGGGCCCAGCGGCCGAGCGATTTCGCCCCGCGCGAGAGCAGCGTCGACGACGATCCCTCACGGCCGTGCCCGTTCTGTCCAGGAAACGAGGAGTCGACGCCGCCGGCGCTCGAAACCGTCGATCAGGCCGGTACCTGGTCGATGCGGGTGATCCCGAACCGCTATCCGGCCTTCGCCGGCGAGGAGGCCTTCGCCGTTCACAACCTCGGACCGGTGTTCGTCATGGCCGAAGCCAGCGGCATCCACGAGGTGTTCGTCTACACCCCTGACCACCACTCGGGCCTGCACCTCCTCGACGACGACCACGCCGCCCAGCTGATGCGAGTGCTGCGCGACCGTTTCGCCGAGCATGCAGCGACCCCACAGGTGCGGTACACCCAGGCAATCGTGAACCACGGCCGCGAGGCGGGTGCCTCGGTCGCTCATCCTCACGGACAGATCCTCGGGCTGCCGTTCGTGCCCGGTGAAATCCTCGACGAGGAACGGGCCTTCGCCCGCTTCGCGGGGGGATGCCTGCTGTGCACCACCGTCGAAGCAGAGTTGGCCGCCGACGAGCGCGTCGTGTTCGCCAACGACGACGTCGCCGTCATCACGCCGTACTGGAGCGGGGCCCCGTTCGAACTCCTCATCGTTCCACGGCATCACGAGCCACACCTGCAAGACGCCCCCAACGACAGTCTCGAGTCGGTCGGGCGAGCGCTGCGCGACGCGATCGGGCATCTGAACGCCGCCCTCGGTGACGTCGCGTTCAATCTCGGTTTCCACACCGCCCCGCACCAGCACACCGGCCAGTACCACTGGCACATCCACGTCTGGCCGAACCTGGTCACCCAGGCAGGATTCGAACGTGGCACCGGTGTGATGATCAACATCGTTCCCCCCGAGCAAGCCTGCGATGCCCTGCGATCCGTGGCGGCATCGGCCTGAGCAGTCGCTGACACGCCCGTTGATGTCCGCTCGATGAGTCCTCGCAGGTCGCGCTCCACCGAAACCAGTACCTGGATTCCCGCTCTGGCAGCGGGCCTCGTCCTCGCGCTCGTCGTCGGAATCGGTGTCTTCGCCAGCGGCAACGGGACCGACGTCGACGCCGACGGTCCAGCGTCGACCGCCGCCGACACCGCACCCGACTCCTCCGAGCGTCCGACAAGTGCGCCGGCGACGACGTC